>CAZWGG010000032.1:0-17286 GCA_964633305.1 uncultured Bacteroidales bacterium | reverse complement strand
AGGCGAAATACCCGGGGCAAGATGAACAAGAATTTCAACATTTTCGGCCGTATTATCATCAATCTTTTTAATTTTTATTTTACCTTTTTCATTTGCCTTAACAATTGAATCAATAAGTGAAGTAGTAGTTTTTCCATAGGGTAATTCGGTAATTGCCAGGGTTTTTTTATCGAGTTTGGTGATTTTGGCCCTTATTTTTACCACGCCACCCCGTAATCCATCGTTGTATCTTGAAAAATCCGCTAATCCGCCTGTTAGAAAATCAGGTAACAATGTAAAATCATTTCCTTCCAACACAGCTATGGACGCATCAATTAATTCGTTAAAGTTATGGGGCAGAATTTTTGAAGCTAATCCAACTGCTATACCTTCAACTCCTTGTGCAAGGAGTAAAGCAAATTTAACAGGTAGTGTAACAGGTTCTTTATTTCTGCCATCATACGATGCCTTCCATACTGTAGTTTTAGGGTTAAAAACCACTTCGAGGGCAAATTTGGAAAGCCGGGCTTCGATGTATCTTGGTGCTGCAGCACTATCACCTGTATATATGTTTCCCCAGTTTCCCTGCATATCAATCAACAGGTCTTTTTGTCCTAATTGAACAAGAGCATCGCCTATTGAAGCATCGCCATGCGGGTGGTATTGCATGGTATGCCCGATGATATTGGCTACTTTATTGTAACGGCCGTCGTCGAGGTTGCGCATGGAATGAAGAATTCTCCGTTGAACAGGTTTAAGACCATCAACCAGGTGAGGTACAGCTCTTTCAAGTATTACATAAGAAGCATAGTCCAAAAACCAATCCTGATACATTCCTGATAACCTGGTAACATGATCGGTAGGATTGTACTGGTCTTTGGTTTTTGTTTCTTCTTTATCTTGTTGTTCCTTGTTATCTAAAGATTCATCTTCAAATTCCAACTCATCAATACTCATCTTATCCTCCTTTAACCAATTTGTTCCAGTTATGCTTCAATAAGGTCTTCTTCCACTTTAAGGTTTTCAATAATAAATTCTTGTCTTTCAGGTGTATTCTTTCCCATATAAAACGGCAATAATTTTGATATAGTATCATCTTTTTTAAGCCCTACTGGTTCAAGGCGTATATCTTTTCCAATAAAATATTTGAATTCATCCGGGGATATCTCTCCTAAACCTTTAAATCTTGTTATTTCAGGGTTCGGCCCTAATTTTTTTATTGCTTTTATTTTTTCTTCATCAGTATAACAATAAATAGTTTCTTTTTTGTTACGTACCCGAAACAAAGGAGTTTGAAGAATATACAGATGACCGTTTTTTACCAACTCTGGAAAAAACTGTAAGAAAAATGTGATAAGCAGCAAACGGATATGCATTCCGTCAACATCGGCATCAGTAGCAATAACTACATTGTGATATCTTAAATTCTCAAGTCCGTCTTCTATGTTAAGGGCAGCCTGAAGAAGGTTGAACTCTTCGTTTTCGTAAACAATTTTTTTAGTAAGACCGTAGGTATTCAGCGGTTTTCCTTTCAGGCTGAATACAGCTTGGGTGCTAACATCACGCGATTTGGTTATTGACCCACTCGCTGAATCGCCTTCGGTGATAAATATGGTGGTTTCATATTTTCTATCGTCGCCGTTGTTGTAGTGAATTTTACAATCCCTGAGTTTCCGGTTATGAAGGCTTGCCTTTTTAGCTCTTTCACGGGCTATCTTTTTTATGCCTGATATGGCTTTTCTCTCCTTTTCCGATTCAATAATTTTTTTAATTAATATGTCTGAAGTTTCAGGGTGCTTGTGCAAATAATTATCAAGCTCGTTTTTTATAAAATCATTAATAAAATTCCTTATTGAAGGACCTTGGGGGCCAATTTCTTTAGACCCGAGTTTTGTTTTTGTTTGCGATTCAAAAACCGGTTCTTCCACTTTTATACTTATAGCTGCTATTACAGATGTTCTTATGTCTGAAGGATCGAAGTCTTTTTTATAAAAGTCGCGTATGGTTTTTACCAATGTTTCTTTAAAAGCTATCAGATGAGTGCCCCCTTGGACAGTATTTTGCCCGTTAACAAAAGAATAATAAGTTTCTCCATATTGGTTACCATGGGTAATAGCTACTTCAATATCAGCATCTTTAAGGTGGATAATAGGGTAAAGACTTTCTGTTGTAATATTCTCATTAAGAAGATCTAATAATCCGTTTTTGGAATAATAGCTAGCCCCGTTTAATTTAATAGTAAGACCGGCATTAAGGTATACATAATTTTTAACCATTGATTCAATATAATCATCAATAAAGCGGAAATGACCGAACAAAGTTTCGTCGGGCACAAAGATAACGAGCGTGCCGTTCTTTTGTTTAGAATCTTGTTCAGTATCTTCTGTTATTAAATTACCTTCTTCAAAAAGAACACTTTTGAATTTACCTTCACGGAATGACTGGATTTCAAATTTGGAAGAAAGGGCATTTACAGCCTTAATCCCAACGCCATTTAACCCAACAGATTTTTTAAACACCTTGGAATCATATTTCGCCCCTGTATTCATTTTCGAGGCTACATCTTTTAATTTTCCCAACGGAATACCCCGGCCGTAGTCTCGTATAGTTACAATATTTTCATTTATTGTAATTTCAATAACCTTTCCAAATCCCATCATATATTCATCAATGGAATTGTCCAATACTTCCTTAATCAACACATATATTCCGTCATCCTGAGATGAACCATCTCCCAGTTTGCCAATATACATGCCGGGCCTTTTCCTTATGTGTTCCTTCCAATCAAGGGTACGTATTGCATCTTCCGTGTAAGCTCCTGCATTCATAATGCTTTACATTTGCCACAAATATAGATAAAAGTAGGAATGTAAAAGAATTTGTTTTTCAACAGGGAAATTAACACTAATAAGGATAACAGGATATTCAAATGTCAATTATTCAAAATATTATGTCTGTTGATAAATAAATTTGGAAATACTAAACTGTTGAAAAATTTTCGCGGAAAAAACTAAGCAAGAGTTCTTCTCTTGCTTAGAAAGTGTCAATTAATTAATAATCTAAAAATTTTTAGTGATGTAAAATTACACAAACTAATACTGAAATACAAATTTATTGTATATGCAACTAGGCGTTGAAACCAAACAAATATTTAGTTAATCCAGCTATTTACATGGTCTACGGTAGGATTTGTCAACCCTAGTTTATTCTTTTTATTATATCCGCATAATTCCTGGTGAAGTTTTCCCGGTTTTTCTGTTTTCTTAAGTTTCTCGATAGTCGTGTAACCAAGCTTATGAAGAACAGCGTACCACTCTTCGGGTATTCCAATTTCAGTAAATTTTTCCTTTAAGTCAACTTTTTCTTTTTTCTCAGGCCTCATTTGGGGGAAGAACAATACATCTTGTATGCTTTGCTGGTTGGTCAACAGCATTGTTAACCTGTCAATACCCATTCCCATTCCCGAAGTGGGGGGCATACCATATTCAAGTGATCTTACAAAATCGTAATCAATGAACATAGCTTCATCATCTCCTTTTTCCGACAATCGAATTTGTTCTTTGAATCTTTCAAGTTGATCAATTGGATCATTCAATTCGGAATAAGCATTGCAAAGTTCTTTACCGTTAACTATGAGTTCAAATCGTTCGGTAAGTGACGGATCATTCCTATGCTTTTTACACAGTGGTGACATTTCGACCGGATAATCCATAATAAATGTAGGTTGAATGAGATGTGGTTCACATTTTTCACCAAAAATGGCATCAATTAATTTGCCTTTACCCATGGTATCATTAATTTCAACACCGAGATTTTTACATACCCCTTTGAGTTGTTCTTCAGACATACCACTAATATCAATCCCTGTATTTTCTTTTATAGAGTCAATCATGGTTATCCGTTTAAATGGCCGTTTTAAATTAATGGTATGGGTGCCATATTTGATCTCTGTTGTATTGTGAAGATCAAGAGTTGCTTTCTCAATCATATCTTCAACAAAATCCATCATCCATATATAATCTTTGTAAGCAATATAAATTTCCAATACTGTAAATTCAGGATTATGGGTACGGTCCATTCCTTCATTCCTGAAATCTTTTGAAAACTCATACACCCCTTCAAATCCTCCTACAATTAACCTTTTTAAGTAAAGCTCATCGGCAATTCTTAAATATAGCGGAATATCAAGGGTGTTGTGGTGTGTTATAAATGGCCTTGCTGCTGCTCCGCCGGGAATAGGCTGTAAAATGGGTGTTTCAACCTCCAGGTACCCCCTTGAATTAAACAACTCACGTAAGGAGTTCATTATTTTTGTACGTTTGATAAAAATATCTTTTACCCCGGGGTTTACTACAAGGTCAACATAGCGCTGCCTGTAACGAAATTCAGGATCGGTTACTGCATCGTATACTGTTCCTTCCTTTTCTTTTACAATGGGAAGGGGTTTTAACGATTTACTCAAGAGTACCATTTCTTTTACATGAATAGAAATTTCTCCCATTTGTGTAACAAACACAAATCCTGTAATTCCAATAAAATCACCTATATCAAGTAATTTTTTAAATACGTTGTTATACAGTGTTTTGTCCTCACCCGGACATAAATCATCACGTCTGAAGTATAGCTGTATACGACCTTTATCATCTTGTATTTCAGCAAATGACGCACTGCCCATGATACGTTTTGTCATTAAACGTCCGGCAATGGATACATCCTGGTAATTATTCTTATCAGTATTGAAATGTTGCTTTATTTCCTGTGAAGTGACATTAACTTTATACTCTGCTGCCGGATATGGGTCAATGCCTAAATTTCGTAATTCTTTGAGAGTTTCTCTCCGTATAATTTCCTGTTCACTCAGTTCCTGGTTTACCATTCGGTTATTTATTTAAAAATTTTTGCAAAGATAAAATATCTGTATGATATGAAATGGTTTGAATGGTATTTTAGTGAAAAGTGCGACATGAGTTTGTAACTTCGTAAGGAAGAATTTTCACCTCTAATATATGACGAAGTTAAGCTTTAATGTGGTTATAGCGTAAACTTATTTGTTGAAAATAGATAAACAATATCTTCCACAAACAAATAGGAATATTATTATAGTTTTTATTTATATTTAAACACAAAAAACATGAAACAAAAAACTTTCCTTTATTTATTTCTTTTTTCAATTCTTATTATCTCCTGTACTTCTGATACAAGAAATTCCAAGATCAATAGATTCGAGCTGGTAAACAGGCATAATATCAATCATTCGGAAATAAATCCACTTAATTCACTGTCTGTTGGCAATGGCGAATTTACTTTTACTGTTGATATTACCGGGTTGCAAACATTTCCAGATTATTATGAAAAAGGTGTTCCTTTAGGTACGCAATCGCAATGGGGATGGCATTCTTTCCCAAACCCTGAAAATTACTCACTATCCGATACTTATAAAAAATACAAAGTAGGAAATGACTCAATTCGTTATGTGTATCAATACATGAAAAGCCCGAATGACAGAAAAAATAAAGCATCACAGTGGTTGAGAGAAAATCAGCACCGGTTGCATTTAGGTTTAATAGGACTTGAAATTTTGAAAAATGACTCTACTACATTTTCCATAAATGATATAAAAGGTCAGGTTCAACAGCTTAATCTTTGGAAAGGCGAAATAAAAAGCCAATTTAAGATTGAAGGAACACCGGTTAGCGTAATTACTTATTGCCATCAGGGTTTAGATATGATCTCGGTTCGCATAACATCGGATTTGTTGACACAGGGAAAATTAAAGATAAAAATTCAATTTCCGTATGCTACCCATGAAAAGTTTAGTCCTTCTTATGATTTATCGAACCCGGAGAAACATACTACGCAAATTATTGAGAATACAGACAATGGCGTAATTTTTTCAAGAAAACTGGATAACGATGCTTATTATTCACAAATGGATTGGAAGGATAAAGCAGAACTCAAAAAAGTTGATAATCATGTATATTCAATAATCCCCTCAAAAGAACAAAATAGCTTTGAGTTGAATTGCTTTTTTTCAAAAGATTTAAACAATGATTATTTACAGGGATTTGCAGAAACCAAAAAAAACAATGAAGAACAGTGGGAAAGATTTTGGAAGAGCGGAGGTGCTGTTGATTTTTCCGAATGCAAAGACCCAAGGGCTTTTGAACTGGAAAGAAGGGTGGTTTTATCGCAGTATTTAACAAAAATACAATGTAGCGGCTCATTTCCCCCGCAAGAAACCGGACTAACTTACAACAGTTGGCATGGTAAATTTCACATGGAGATGCATTGGTGGCATGGCATACACTTTATCCGTTGGAATAGGGCAGAACTCATTGAAAAACAATTAAATTATTATTTCGATATATTTGATATGGCAAAACACACTGCGGAAATGCAGGGATATAAAGGAGTAAGGTGGCCCAAAATGGTTGATCCCACAGGAAGAGAGAGTCCGAGCACTATTGGTACATTCCTAATTTGGCAACAACCACATATTATTTATTTTTCCGAATTATTATTTCACTATTATCGAAAAGATAAAGCAGTGTTGGAAAGATACAAAAAACTTGTTTTTGCAACAGCCGATTTTATGGCTTCTTATGCAAGAATGGATAGTGCAAGTCATAAATATGTATTAGGGCCTGCATTGATTCCTGCACAAGAATGCTTTAATCCTGAAACCACAGTCAATCCTGCCTTTGAATTGGCTTACTGGCATTGGGGCTTACAGGTTGCACAAACATGGAGAAAAAGACTGGGTTTGGCAGGTGATAATATTTGGCAGCATGTACTTGATAACCTGGCAGATCTTCCCGTTAAAGATGGGTTATATCTTTTTGCAGAAAATGCAACCGACTCATATAGCAATTCAAGGCATTTGACTGATCATCCGATTGTATTAGGCATACTCGGATTTTTACCGAAAACTGAAAAAGTAAATGAGAAAATACTACAAAATACTTTAATTGAAATACAAAAGAAATGGAATTGGGAAAGTATATGGGGGTGGGATATTCCTCTAATTGCTATGAATGCTACCAGCCTAAACAAACCTGAGCTAGCTGTTGATTTTTTATTGATGAATACCCAGAAAAATACCTATCTGATGAATGGACATAATTACCAGGATGATAGGTTAACAATTTATTTACCGGGGAATGGAGGGTTATTAACAGCAGTGGCTATGATGTGTACTTATAGAAATGATAAAGGAAGAAATGGATTTCCCGATAATGGAAATTGGAATGTAAAATACGAGAATCTACTTCAATATGATGTAAGATAATGTGGAAATATGCTGTATTGTTCCTATATAGTGGCTGCGCGAAAACTCCAATTGCTGCGTTATGCTCGTCCGAAAACTGGTCATTTACGATTGGTAAACTCCCATTTTTCGGTCTTCGCAAGCCTTGCACTTGAAGCTTTCGCACAGCCACTTTCAAAAAAACGAGTTTTCGCGCTGATACTATATAGATTTTTATATTTATCCTTTGTAAATTAAATAATTCTTAAAAAATATATAATCATGAATACTAATAACAAAGCCCTATTGGTTATTGATATCCAAAAAGGATTGACAAATAACAAGAAATTATATAACGATATACAATTTATAGATACTGTGAATTTTGCTATTGAAAAGTTTCGTCAATCAGATACCAACATGGTAATTTTTGTACAACATATTAATAAACTATTGATTGAAGGATCCCCCGATTGGGAAGTAGATGAAAGAATAAATAAAAAGGAAAATGATTATGTAGTACAAAAAAGGTATGGGAATGCATTTAAAAAGACAGAGTTGAAAGATATTCTTAAAAAATTCCAGGTAGATGAAATTTTTGCATGTGGCCTGGTCTCACATGGATGTGTAAAAGCAACCTGTATTGGCGGGTTAAAACAAGGATTTAAGGTTAGTTTATTAAAAAATGGGCATACAAATTGGGATAAAAATGCAGAAAAGAAAATAGTAAAAGTTAATTCTCAACTTAGCAAGCTGGGAGTTGAGATTTTGGATAAAAATGAAGCAATTTACCGTTAACAAGAATTTATAAATTTCAATTAGCATAGGAATTTAAAACTAATTCAGGTTAACTTTGTTTTTTATTTATATATAACTGAATTTTTGCAGTAAAATTATCGTAATGGAAGTAACACGAACCCGATTGCCACATTGGATGAAAGTTCCTATGCCAAAGGGAGAGAACTATTCCAGGGTAAAGAACCTGGTTTTAAAAGAAAAGCTAAATACCATTTGTGTAAGTGGCAATTGTCCCAATAAGGGGGAATGCTGGAGTGCAGGAACTGCAACTTTTATGATTTTGGGTGAAAAATGTACCAGGGATTGTAAATTTTGCCAGGTGAAAACATTAAAACCAGAACCATTAGACTTTGAAGAGCCCAAACGACTGGCAAAAACTATAAAATCATTGAATCTTAACCATTGTGTTATTACCTCGGTAGCCCGTGATGAACTTCCTGATGGTGGGGCAGGATTTTGGGCAACAACTATAAAAACCGTTAAAGATATGAATCCTGGTGTTACTATGGAAGTGCTGATACCTGATTTTAGGCGCGGTACAAAAGTTCTTGATTTGGTAATTGATGAAAATCCGGAAATTATTTCACACAATATTGAAACGGTGAAGCGCCTTAACCCGGTTATCAGAAGCATGTCGCGATATGAACACAGCATTGAATTATTGCGTTATACCTCTGCCCGGGGAGCCAGGACAAAGTCGGGACTGATGGTTGGACTGGGTGAATCGTTCGATGAAGTTGTTCATGCTATGGATGACCTTCTGGCTGCCGGGGTTAAAATATTCACCGTGGGACAATATCTTCAACCAACTCCTAAACATATTAATGTTGTAGAATACATAAAACCTGAAGTTTTTAAAAAATATAAAGAAATTGGCTTGAAAAAAGGATTTCAATACGTTGAATCAGGGCCACAGGTAAGGTCTTCCTATCATTCGGAAAGGCATGTTCGTGATTGAAAGCTGTAATGGATAATGGTATAAGGAATATGAGAAGATTAGGTATGAAGGATTAGAATTGTTGAATAATAATCTAATCAACCTTAATATGCCCCCAGTTTTCTCCCCTTCTTATACGGTTGAGTTGTGTATGTGTAATGCCAAATTCTTTGGCAATTTTATATAAAGGATTTTTTCCTCTTTTTAGTTTTTTCTTAAGTCGTATAACTTTCGTTTCGGTTAATTTTGAATTAGTAATCTCTCCTTTTCTTTTTATCAGTGCTTCTTTATAGCGAGGACTTTTCCTGCTATGTGAATTTACTTCATCTTTTGTTGCCCATTTCAGGTTTCTAAAATGATTATTTGATTTATTAAAGTCTATATGAATTACATTGTTATGTTTCTCAGAAGGTTGTTCACAAAAGTTTTTTGCAACCAACACATGAACACATTTTGTTTTACGATGTTTCCAGCTTATATTTGACTTGAATGAGTAATACTGATAACCATTAACGCTAGCAGTTTTCATAATTTTCCAATCATTTAAATCTTTTTTAAACATACGAATTCTTCCGTAATTAGAAACCTCATATTTTTCATCTTTATGGATGTCCTCAAACCAAACATGTTTCCATTCCTCGTCCCAATAATATTGATTTTGCATATAACAATAAATTAAAACTTGTTAAAATTGATTATTTATTTAAAATGCGAAAGTTGTTCCAATAATAATTTTCTATATTAAATTTAAGAAAATTATTATAGAAATTTAAACGATTTTTATATAATATTTCGTTTTCTTCATTTACAGATTTTCAATTTTGCTCTTCATTTAAGAGTATCTGTTTACTCCAATTCCTAAAACTAATCAAAGGACCTTATAAGGCTGCTATAAATTTTGCTTAGTTTGTTTTAAACAAGTATTGATAAAAAAGACCCAGGCAATTAATCAGGTTATTTTTCTCGTTTTATTTAATACATCGATGATCTCGTTAATAGCTTTTTTTTCAAACTCTTGGGTTGAGTTGAGATCATAATTGTAACAATGTTTCCATTATAATCTTACATTAGTCATTAGAAAACATTCTTACTTACTATCAGCCGAAAATAGCCTTCAAATTTAGAATAACCCATTTTTACATCCCATTTATTACTTCTGAAGCAGCAACAAGAATGCCTTCTACTGTTTCAATACTCTCGGCTTCGGCATACAGTTGCAATAAAGGTTCAGTTTCTGATGACCTTATCATAAGCCATTGGTCATCGTTAAAGAAAAATTTATATCCATCAAGATTTTCTACTTTTTTTACTAAAAATTTTCCAAATGAAGTAAAACCTTCTGAATTACACTTCTCAATGATTTTATTACGCACATTTGAACTTAGTTCAATCTCCTGCCTATTTAATGCAAACACACCAGTTATAGCATATACTTCTTCAAGTAATTTAATTAAGTTCTTTCCTGTCTCTATCATCCATTGCCATATAAGTAACCCTGTCCATAAGCTATCTCTTCCCGGTATATGTCTTCCAATGGCAATTCCATCAGGATCTTCACCTCCAATTAGTATATCGTCGGTAATTATTAACTTGGTTACATTGTTAAACCCAATTTTTACACGTTCAACCTCCAATTCATAATGTTTACATAATTTTTCAACCTTTGAAGTACTGGAAAATGCAACAACTACCTTTCCTGTTTGGTTTTTATAACCAGACAGGTAATGAATGAGAAGAAGCAATAATTTATTTGAATCAATAAAATTACCTTTTTCATCATACATAGCTATCCTGCTTCCATCGCCATCAATGGCCAAACCACTTTTTATTTCTTTATTTCGCCATACATATTCAGATAACTCATGTAAATTTTTGTGTACAGGATTAGGTGGAACACCTTTAAATATTGGATTTACCTCACAATGGAACCGTTTTATTTTAGGCAATATTTTTTTGAATACATTTTGTCCGCTTCCATACATAGCATCAAATGCAAATTTTTTGCTTAGTTCATTTATCTTTTCAACCTCAAATGAGTCTTTTATTTGTTTTATGTAGATGGTTTCCAGGTCAATATATTGAATGAGGCCTTGTTCCTGCATATGGTTCCAATTCAACATTTCAAGGTCAATTTCATAACTATCATTTAATAAGTATTCGATTTCTCTCAAGTCTTTTTCCAACATAGGGCCTCCAAAATCTCCCCTTAATTTAAAGCCACTATATTCGGCCGGATTATGACCTGCTGTTATAATAATTCCACAATTTGCTTTTAACTTTATTACACCCAACGAAACCATTGGTGTTGAAACAAATTTGTCAGGAATATAAACTCTAATTTCTTTTGATGCAAGAATTTTAGCTACTGCTTCCATAAACATTTCGCCTCCAAAACGGCAATCATAACCTACAATTGCTGATGGGTTTTTATATTTCCTGGTAAGCCATTGAGCTGTGGCATATGCAATTTTAGCAACATTTGCCAATGTAAAATCCTTTGCAATAACAGCTTTCCAACCATCAATGCTAAATTTTATTTTTTCCATTAGTTATAGGTGTTAACTATAATTAAGAATAATTACTACCATAAAATGTGGCATAATTTACATCATTCTTTTGATCTAGAAAAAAAAAAATGATTATCATCTAAAAATTTTACGTCTATTAAGGGCTCGTTGATATAAACGTGCATTTTTGTTATGTTGCGATAAAGTTTTAGCAAATACATGGTATCCTGAAAAATCATCTTTAGCACAAAAATATAAGTAATCATGCTTTTCATAATTTAATACGGCATCAATTGTTTTTATAGAAGGGATTCGAATTGGACCAGGAGGTAATCCCGCATATTTGTAAGTATTCCATGGTGAATCAATATCCAAGTGTTTCTTTACTACCCTTTTTATATTGAAATTTTCCAGGGCATATTTAATTGTTGGATCGGCCTGAAGTCTAATCCCCTTATTTAGCCTGTTTATATAAACTCCAGCGATTTTCGATTTTTCACTTTCTTTCCGGGTTTCTTCTTCAATAATAGAGGCAAGAATGCTTACTTCATTGCGGGAAAACCCCAATTCTTCCGCTTTCTTTTTACGACTATCATTCCAAAACTTTTCATATTCCTGGTTCATTCTATTGAAAAACCCATATGCATCAGTATTCCACCAAAACTCATAGGTGTTAGGGATAAACATACATTTTATTGTATTCTCATTAAATCCATATTTTTCAATAAATTCCTTGTTTTTCAAAAACTTTATAATTGAATCGGATTCAGCTTCTATTTGCATAGATATTTTTTTTGCCAATTGGTCAATATACCTGATATTATTGAATGTTACTTTTGTGGGTTCTTGTAATCCTGTCCTCAGCATATTTATTAACTGGTTATTCGACATCCTGTTTTTGATTTTATACCTGCCAGGATAAACATGATTTTGATAGTTCTTTCGCTGAGCAGCCCAATCAAAAGTTTTTTTATTTATAAGAATATTCTCCTTTTTGAAAATTTCCAACACATCTTCATAAGAAGATCCTGTAGGAATAAATAAATAATGTTCTTTTTTTTCAAGTTTAACATTGGCTGTGTATGCTTTCCTGTAGATATTTATTCCAAAATACCCTACAATAAGAAAGATAATAATCAAGAGGTTTGTAATTATTTTTATCAGTTTGTGATCACCCATAACACTTTTATTATGTATTTAGGTATATAACTTAAAATTCAAATTTTCATTACATAAAGCTGTCCTGCTTCATCTCTTATCACTTTTATTCCCACTCCTTTTTCTATATACCCAACTTCAGCTTTGGCATCATATATTTCCTCTTCAATTAATATCTTCCCCGATGGCCTTAATACAGTGTAGGCAGTACCTGTTTTACCAATCATATCTTTTTGGTGTAAATCTATACTAACATATCCTTCACTTTTATCCTGAACGCTATTTAGAGCCAATTTAAATGATTTTGCTGCAAAAATTTTTTTACTTAAAACAATAGACATGATAAATGATAAAGCAATTGAAATTACCACAACAAGCAATGCTTTTACTACCTTGTCAAAAGCATTTATTCCCTCAAATTCAAAAATCATGTTATCTACCATTGCCATGGTTAACCCAATAACTATTAAAACAATACCGGAAATACCGGCGACCCCGAATCCGGGTATAACAAAAATCTCCACAGCAACAAGTGCAATACCAATTATAAATAGAATTATTTCCCAGTTTTGTGCCAATCCTTCAAGATATAAAGGGGCAAAATAAAGCAATGCAGCAATTGCTGCTGTTGCTAAAGGAAATCCGATACCTGGAGTCTGAAGTTCAAAATATATTCCCCCGATGATGAGCATTATTAAAATTCCATGAATAACCGGATTTAGTAAAAAGCCAATGATACTTTCAATTGGTGTGGGTTTATACTCATGAATGGTATAGTTTTTTATCCCGGCTTTCTTCAAAAGTTCAGGGATACTCTCGGCTAATCCTTCGCAATACCCATTTTTTAAAGCTTCATCAGCCGTAAAAGTAAGTACTTGTCCTGAATCGACTATACCTTTAACTTTAAGTACAGGATCAACCATTGCTTCGGCAATTTTTGGATCTCTATGCCACTTGATAATTGTATCGGTACCTATTATGGTTGTGTCTTTACCATGTGATTCAGCTGTGGCACGCATGGTTGCCCGCATAAAAGATTGGTATTTATCCGGCACCTGTTCTCCTGATTGATTCACAACAGTTGCTGCACCAATACTGCCACCAGGTCTCATATAAATACTGTCACAGGCAATGGATATTAAAGATCCCGCAGATATTGCCTGATTATCGATGAATACAAGTACAGGAATTTTTGAATTTAAGATTTTTGTCCTTATTGAATCGGCAATATTTACCATACCTCCATAGGTATTCATATGAATTATGATATAGTCGGCTCCTAGTTTATTAGCTTCCTCAAAAGCCTTTAATGTAGTTCTCCAAACCGGCTTTGCTATTTGATCTTTAATATCAAATTTGTATACAAGCGCTTTATCAACCTGTTGAACATTTTTAACAGATTGAATATTTGCACCAGCTAAAATGAATAACAATGATGGCAGCAAAAAGGTTAATCTATTAATTTTGAATAATTCTCTTTTCATATGTACCTATGTGAATAATGCAGTATTTTTTCGTATAAACACAGTGGCATGCAAATTAGTTAAAAAAATGACATAAATAAAATTAATCAATAAAATTTAAGGTACTGAACCTAATACAACTTAGGTTTAGTTTCACTGAACTCACCAGCCTATGGCCGGACTGTGCTCCGCCATAGCTTCGCGACGATGAGGTCGGTTGCGAAAATTTATGGCCTAAGTTTATCGTTATATCTTTAACTTAAACAGTTCTTATACCCATCACAAATAACTTTACAAAAAGTATCAGTATACTTCGCAAAAGTATTTAGTTTCAGTATATATTTTTCATAAATTTGTGCCTGTTTAAAAAACAAGCTATGGAACTGAATTCTTTAACAGCAATTTCACCCATTGATGGAAGATATAGAGATAAAGTAAAGGAGCTCGACATATATTTTTCCGAGTATGGACTAATAAGGTACAGGATAATGGTTGAGATTGAGTATTTTATTGCTCTTTGCGAGATGCATCTTCCACAGTTAAATACTTTCGAAAAAAGGGTATATGAAAACCTCCGAAATATTTACAAAAACTTTTCACTCCAAGATGCGCAGCAGATAAAAGATATTGAAAAAGTTACCAACCACGATGTTAAGGCAGTTGAGTATTTTATTAAAGAAAAATTTGATATGTTAGAACTGGAAAAGTATAAAGAATTTATTCATCTTGCTCTAACATCTCAAGATATAAATAATACTGCAGTACCACTTTCCTTAAAGGAAGCAATTCAAGAGTTATATTTTCCGTTAGTGAACAGTGTAATATTAAAACTAAAAGAACTAAGTACAGAATGGAAGGCGGTTCCTATGCTGGCAAAAACACACGGACAACCTGCATCACCAACAAAGCTTGGAAAAGAATTATGGGTTTTTGTTGAACGCCTTGAGATACAACTTGTCCAATTAAAAGAAATTCCTTATTCAGCTAAGTTTGGTGGAGCAAACGGTAATTTCAATGCTCATGTTGTTGCCTATCCTGAGATAGACTGGGTTAAATTTGGAAATAACTTGGTAAATGAAGTGCTAGGACTTGATCGTTCTCAAACTACTACACAGATTGAACATTATGACAACTTAGCTGCTATGTTTGATTGCTTGAAGAGAATAAATACCATACTTATTGACCTTGACAGGGATATATGGACCTATATTTCTATGGAATATTTTAAACAAAAAATTAAAGCAGGGGAAGTAGGGTCATCTACTATGCCACATAAAGTAAATCCAATAGATTTTGAAAATTCCGAAGGAAACCTGGGTATTGCCAATGCACTCTTTGAACATTTATCGGCAAAACTTCCAATATCACGACTTCAAAGAGATTTAACCGATTCAACAGTATTACGGAACATAGGTGTACCCATTGCCCATACAGTGCTTGCACTTCACTCGTTGTTAAAAGGATTAAATAAACTTTTGTTAAATGAAGAAAAATTAAAAATCGACCTTGAAAATAACTGGAGTGTTGTAACAGAAGCTATCCAAACAATTTTACGCAGAGAAGGATACCCGGAACCCTATGAAGTGCTGAAAAACTTAACCAGGGTAAACAAGAAAATTAACAAAGACACGATTCAGACTTTTATTGACAACCTGGATATTTCCAATGAAATAAAACAAGAACTTAAAAAGATTACACCGCAGAATTATACAGGGATTTGAGAAAATAAAAAAAGCTTAGTAGTAAATTCTTTTTCCTGTAAGAAATATATCAGCATCCAGGTATTCAAATTTAAATCTTAAATTTGTGAAAAAACAATGCCATGATACAGCATTTAAGCATAAAAAATTTTAAATCAATTAAAGATTTGAATATAGATTAGTTCTCAGTTTTATCCATATACCATTACCCTTTACCATACACTTTTATCCCCTCCTCCTCTCACAAATCTCGTTTTGCCAGCAACAGGTAAATCAGATAAACGAAGAGTATCACATATATCAATACAATGAATACATCTCTGAAGGCCAAATAGTCCTGAACTTCCTGCAGCACATATTTTGGAAACGGGAAGTGTATAATATTGTTTATAGCCTTTACCGGAAATATTTCTTTCACCCAATCTACTTTAACCCTCCAAACAATAATAGGTTCAATGAGCATAGTGTATATCAATAGCAGGCCTATACCCAAACCGGCACGTTTTATTAGCAGGCCGAGAAACAGGGCGAAAATTAGATAGGCAATAATTTCTAGAAAGTATCCGGGCAAAAATTCACTATACATCATAACATTTTTAAAAGTAATGTTTTGAGTTTGTGTTAACCCAAAGATTAACCCCGTGATAAAAACAAAAAACATCGAGGCCAGTCCCAGGATACAGATTAACCAGATTTTGCCAATAATAAAATCCCATCGGCTCATGCCATTCATTATATTTTGCCTGAGGGTATCGAAGTTAATTTCATTGGTAATAGCAATAATAATATATATGGCAGGTATTACTTTTAAAAAACCGGCCACATAAGTAAAATTATGCCATACATCAGGAAACTGGTATATAGGGACATTAGCCGGGTTTACAATATTATTAATCATTTCTCCTTTGCCAGCCAGAAAATCAAGCAATAACTTACCGCTTGTAAATACCAACCCAAGAACTGCTAAGTATAAAACTCCAAGTACCCAAAACGCAGTGTTTGATTTGTGTTTCTGCCATTCAATTGATAAAAGTCTGATCATTGTGGTTGGTTTAATATTTCAAGAAATTGTTCTTCTAAACTTCTTTTTTGAGCATATAAATGTGTAAGAATTATTTTTTTATTATATAAGTGTCGGCTAAAATCTTCAATAGATAAAGCTATAGACAGGTTTACTATAAATTTATCTTTTTCTTTATTAAATGTTACTTCTCCAGAAAATTTAGTTAATACATCCTCAAGCAGTTCATTATTTTCTGCAGAAACCTCCAACGTTTGTTTTTCGTCTAGGACTTCATCTACCAAGCCATTGTGAATTAGTTTACCATTATTAAGTACCGCAAAGTGGGTACATACTTTTTGTACTTCATCGAGCAAATGGCTGGCCAGGATAACTGTTTTACCTTGTACAGCAATTCTTTTTATCAACTCCCTTATTTCGGATATACCCTGCGGATCGAGACCATTCGTAGGTTCATCGAGTATTAATACACTTGGG
>CAZWGG010000031.1:0-17317 GCA_964633305.1 uncultured Bacteroidales bacterium | reverse complement strand
AAAGGGAACATGGAATTCAGCAAATGAACAAACCCTCAATGGGACTTGGGGAGTTGGAACTTCAAGAAACAACGGAGGGGCATGGAATATTGTAAAAATTTAAGTGTTTAACTAAAAACATTTTAAAAATGGAATTCAAAATACTGCAAAAAGTAACCAAAACTAATCGACAGGATGTAAATGGTAGTAGCGGTAATGCTTTAAATAACAATTTAAACAAAACATCCATTCAACCAAAACTTACCATAGGCCAACCTAATGACAAATACGAACAGGAAGCCGATAGGGTAGCCGACCAGGTTATAAAATCGCCTGTATCAACAGGAGAAAAATCCACATCATCTGCTGAAAACTCGGGGATAAGCAATATTCAGAGAGCATGTACCAGTTGTAACGATAGAGAATTGCAAAAATCCTCTGATAATTCTCCAGTATTTTCAGGCATTCAACGAGAGAGTAAGGAACCTGTACAAACAAAATTTCTTCAAGCCCAGCCTGAAGAGGAAGAAGAACCTGTTCAAGCAAAAATTTTACAGGCCCAACCTGAGGAAGAGGAGGAGCCTCTTCAGGCAAAGTTTCTTCAGGCTGAGCCTGAAGAGGAAGAAGAGCCTGTGCAAACAAAATCAATTCAAAAAACAACAAGCAGTAAAACTCCTACATCAAAACCCTGGATTGAAACAAAGATTAACAGTAGCAGGAATAGCGGCAACTCCTTACCAGATGATACTAGGAGCTTTATGGAAAACAGGTTTCAAACTGACTTTAGCAGGGTAAAAGTTCATAACGATTCTTCCTCGGTTCAAATGAATAAAGAATTGAATTCCCAGGCATTTACAGCAGGAAGTAATATATACTTTAACAGAGGGAAATACGATACAGGTTCTTCATCCGGACAACATTTACTGGCACATGAGTTAACCCATGTAATACAACAAGGAGCTGCTAATGATAAAACAAAAGGGAATTAAGATTTTCCGTATAAAAAAGAAGAGTTGTAATTACTTCATTCTCATTGTCAAATAGTTGATAGTATAGCAAATACTTTTATAAATAAAAATAAAGCAATACACTAATATAACTAACCTGGGAAGATTACAGAATAAGAAAAAAAGACTTTTTTCATTTAATGAAAGAAAATTCTTTAACCATAGAAAAGAATAAAAGGAATGCTCCGGCTTCGGTGCAAAAGAAAAATAATAATGAAGAAAGCAGGGACAGGCCCAATGGAGATTTTTCCGTATATTCAAATCAATCTTCTAATTTTTCATCTGCTTTTAGTTCAGCAGCAACTGATCCAAATCAAAAAAATAATTCATTAAGTAATAGCAGCCATATTCAAAAATTTACCATCCAGCCCAAACTAACCATTGGCCAACCCAACGACAAATATGAACAAGAGGCAGACAGGGTAGCCGATCAGGTTATGAGAATACCATTATTAACAGGAGAAACATCTGTATTGTCTAAAGAAAACAGCAAAACTAAAACTATTCAGAGAATAGATACTGGGTATAATGAAGAAGAATTGCAGAAGAAACCGTTTAATTTCCCTAATTCATCGACAATACAAAGACAACTTGATCCCGCCTTCGATTTTCAGTCGACGAAGCCTGAGGGCAAAATTGAGATGGCTTCAACGGATGAGAAAAAATTGGCACAAACAAAGCCCCTGGGTCCACAAATAACGCCCTATGCACAACGGGAATTAGAAGAAGGACCAATTCAGCCAAAATTGTTTTTACAGAACCGCTCGGAACAAGAAGCGAAAACAATTCAAACCAAAGATAACATACAAAAGCAAGTAAACATAGATGAAAAAGAAGAACCCGGACAAATAGAATCCCATATTCAAAAGCAGGATGAAGAAGAAAAGTTGCAGGGAAAGCCGATAATTCAGAAGCAAGAGGAAAAAATTGAAGCACAAGCAAAGACAATGATTCAAAAATCTGAAAGTAACAATGCTTATGCATCATCGGAGGTAACGAATAAAATTAATAATACAAAAAGACAAGGGGCTCCTCTTTCAAGTAACACTCGTTCTTTTATGGAATCACGGTTCGAAGCTGATTTCTCAAATGTAAGAATCCATAATGACAACAGTTCTTCCGAACTAAACAAACAATTAAATTCACAAGCTTTTACAACAGGAAATAGCATCTATTTTAACCAGGGGAAGTATAGTCCTGAAACAAGCCAGGGAAAACATCTGTTAGCCCATGAACTGACACATACGATACAGCAGGGAAGTTCAAATCATTTAGCCCCGAAAATTCAAAAGCAGGTTGATGATCCTCAAAAAGTGATGACAGAAATTTTTAAAGATGCCCCTGCATTTTTTCCAAACCATATTCCTCCCCGATATTGGTTTGCACTTAAAGGGAGACAATGGTTGGATGATTTTATTCTGTTTTTAGGTACGGCAGGGTTTGATCATACATCGCTTAATGATGAACATTTAGTGTATATGGCATTATTGTATGCCACTATGTCTAAAGAATTTCCGGAATGGAACGGGGGTACTTTTAAGATGAGTACTGCAGACAGTTTAGAGGGGAAATTAGAGATTTACTTCAATCTCCCAACAAGTTCATCAGGTGAAATGGGAGTAACAATTTCGTTTTCTACAAAAGAAGATTCCGTTCTTTTAGAATCTTCTACAAATGTCTCTAGTGCGGCTTTCCATCCACTAAGTGCAATGAGCTTTGCGATGCCGGATACAGAGATATATAGTATGAATGAAACTTTTGAATACGTTTTTGACTCTGGGGCCTACAAGGGCAATGGGGCAAAATTCAATTTAACTTATATACTTTTTACACCAAAGGACCCATTTAAAAAACAAACTGTTTATTATATAGAAAGAACAGAATTTATTTTAGTTAGTAAAGAAAAATTAGATATTTCATTTGAAGGAAAATTTGATATTCCTCTTTATGAAACATTGGATAAAACAAATTGGACAAAATTAGTTGAGTATTTTCCTTATCTGATAGCAATTTCAGAAAATCTCGAGTCTAAATTAGGGGGAATGCATTCAAAAGGAGAAGATGTTGAATATCTTGTAATGGGGTTTGCCAAAGAACGGGAACAGCTTCATTCCATTCAGCAGTTGCTTGATCCTAATGCAAAAATAGTATTAAAGGCTGAATATTTTGTTGCAAAAATGATAACCCTTCTTGAGCGCTTTGATCAGGAAGAAGCCTTTATTGATAAAAATCAACCTCCTACCAATTTTACTTTTGACTCATTAAAAGAAGCTCAAGAAAAAGCAGTTTTAGAATCTAGCCGGGGATATGTTATCATTAATCAAGATGGGAAATATATTCTTTATCTGTTTACATCTGCTGATTTGATTTGGCTTGCTAAAAAACTAAGAAAGGAAGAAACCTCCAATGTGCCCAGGTACCAGGGAATAAATCCCACAAAGATAGTTGATGCTGAGTTTTATGAACTTCCTTATTCAACTACCTCAACTTTGCAACAAAAACTTGATATGATCAAACAGGCTTATTTTTCCACAACAAATCAGCTAATGGAACATATACATACTCCCTACTATATAATTTATAAAACAGGGAGCGGTTTCTTTGGTGCAATTGGGTTAAAAAAAGAAAGAGCAACTCAGATATGGCAAAGTGCAGATATGTATAATGAATTTTCCAGCCGCTACATCGATTATCGCACAAATGAAGAGATTAATATTGATGTTGTTGCAATGTATATTTTTTCTGATACAGAAGGAGAATTAATGGCTCTGTTGAAGATAGATGATAAGCATTTTAAAGGAAGGGCAATATTTGCAGAAATTTATAAAAAAATTAGCGCTGCTAAAGACATTTCTGATTTATTGAAATTAAAAGATGAATTTGATAAGTTATCGGACCCTGATGTTAAACATTTTGTTTTCAATGAATTACTTCGTCCTAATTCCATGAATCCCGATCAAACGTTTAAAGAAGCATTAAAAAGTTTACAGTCTCCGGGAAATGTTTTAACCGACAAACTTGCAGAGATTGCATGGGGTGCAGTTGCCGCAGAAGCTGAAAAGAAAGGACTGGAAATGATGGAACAGATGCTGGCATTTTTGGACAGCATGGTGGTTAACGACTTGTTAATGAAGGCTATGTTAATGGAAGTCAGGAATAAAAAAGGACAGGAGAAAAAAGATGTCGCTGGTTTGTTTACTGAAGATGAAGATGAAGCGGCAAATCTCATTACAATTCTTGGTAATGAACAAACCATGCAGGCTTTTCTGATGAATAATACAATAGAGGGATTTGAGAACATTTCTTTAGATACGGTGGCAGAACATCTCAAAGAATCACGTGATGAGTTACAAGAATCAGTGGAAGAGCGGAAAGAATTACAAAAACAACCTATGATTGAATATGAGAAGTTGTTCTTAGTGCAACCCGGTGAAATAGGTGAAATGATTCGCGGACATGTTTACGATGCTTTTGGCTTTAAACTCGACCCCAAAAAATTTCCTCATGAAGAATACGTTGATACAGGGTTATTCCCATCCCCTTTGCATGAAGGAGGTAAAGAATACAGTAATCTTCTGGAGCAGATATACATAAATAAAACTGTAAATCTTTACAGGACAGTTTCTACTTTAAAAACTATCCAAACTGTTGCAATTGTTGCCAGTGTATTTTCATTGGCAAGAGGTGCCGGATTATGGGCCATATCAAGACTTGGCCTTGCTGCCGGAACACTTAAGGCCGTTGTTGTAGAAGCACTTGTTACCAGTATTGCTGCAGGGATCATGTTAGAGGGGATACAGGTAGCTATGGGTAAAAAATTCTCATGGGGAGATCTGGCAAAAAGTATTGGTGAGGCATTTATCTTAATGCTATTTTTTAGCTGGGCAAATAGTCTTTTCAAGCTTGCCCTTGTGAGATTTACAGTTAATTCGTTGTTGTTTATAGGATATGGAGTAGGAAGATTTTATATAACCAATAAACGCTGGCCGAATTTATTTGAATTTAATTTGATCGTATTAGAGTCTATACTATTGATTACTCTTTTACACATTGGAACAAAACTTACCGATCCGTTTTTCAGAAGGGTTTTTAAATTGAAAGGCCAGAGTGAAGGATTAAGACCTGTTAAGGAAGAGTTTGAAAAACTGGTAAAAGATATCTCTACCGAAGCTGCAAAAAAAAATCCCGACCGTGCTTTAATTTCAGAACTGGGCGAAAAACTTATAGCCAATATAAAGCTGTATAGAGAATGGCTGGAAGCCAACCGCTCTGAATTTACTGAAGAAGAGGTTAAAGCAGAACTTAAAAAAATTGACGATCTGATACTGAAGTGGCAGGAAGCAAAAATTTTGGATGTTACAAAACTCAGGCAGGTTGCGCAAACAGATACATTGTTTTATTATAGGCCGGGTGAAGATTCTGCCAAAGTCCTGAAAGAAAAGTTTGGAGAAGGTGTAGAAATAGATCCGGAAACAAAAACCGGAACCATCAAAACACTGGAAGGTGAGTATAAACTAATACCTGAAGATTTAGCCGCAGATGCTGCAACCGCAGAAGCTGCAGGAGAAAGGCTAACGGACATTTTTGGAAACAATATAAGAATGTTGGATAGGGGAGTGTATGCCGTTCATGAAGGGTTCTTACCAAAAATACAGGAATATATTGTTGAAACAAAAAAAGGGAATTGGATTGCATTAGGAGAGGACATGTATATTGGAGAGATTGGAGGACGTAGGATAGTTGTTATCTCCGAGTTACTAACCACAACAATAAAAACTGCTTTGGCTATTGAGGGCCAGACAAAAGGAGGGGGGATGGAATATTTGAATAAATCACTTTCCGAACCTGCGCTTGAAGGCTTAAAGCTACTGAGAGCTGCTGAAATGGCTAATATGTCCGATATTGAAGTACTACAAAGGCTGAAAGAAATAGGCGACCAGATAGCAAACAAAAAATATCCCAAAGGGCTAGACGGTGAAAAACTGGAACCACGGCCAAAAAGCCTAACACAATATCTTGAGAAACTATACCTCGAATCAAAATTTGATGCAATACGAGAATACAGAAAAAGTGAAAATTTGGCAGAATATAGTCAGAATGTTGCTTCCACCGGCACTGTTGCAATGGTTGAAACATCTGCCGGGAAAAAATTTGGATCCAGCGAAAACCTGTCAACAAGAAGGTTAACACAGGCCGATGTAGATAGCTGGTTTAAAAGGTTGGTAGATAAGGGATTACTGACCGAATCCGATAAAAAAACATTCCTCAAACATGCAGAGGCCGAAGCATTGATTAATGCATATAATGACGGAATTCGATTTTCCGGAGATGTAACCCTTTACGTTGACAGGCCAACTTGCGGTTATGCCTGTAGAATTTACCTGGAAGCCCTACTCCCTGAATTAGGGATTAAAACTTTAAGAATTTATTGGATAAATGCAGAATATAATCCATCTTTAGTAATTAAAGCAAAAGAATTATGATATCATTTAGTTTTTTTTCTCCTCCTGATGGCAAAATTTTTAAAAACCCTGACCTTGGTTTTTTGAAAACTTTAATCCTTTATGCTGAAAGCCTATATTGGAACTCTGGCGCGGGTCAAGCCAATATTGATATTGAAACGGATGGAAAAACCAGGCACCTGATTTTAACTTTTGATGTGAATTTTGGTTTCATGTTAGAGTTTCATATACTCGGTGAACCCATATTCGTTTCATTAGGAGACGGGACTTTTGATGAATCAACTACCGTATATATAGGCGGTGTTCCTGAAGAGTTTCCATCAAAGTTTTTTATTACCAGGGAAGAGGCATGGGAAGCAGTAGAATACTTTTGTGAGACAGGAGAACTTTGTGATGAAATTACCTGGGGCAAGCTTGAAGATCAAAACTGGAAATAGGGAAGAAACCAATTGTTGGATTTCTTTTCAATGATCTGGGCTTTTCCCATTCTATGAAAGCAATGCCTGTTATAATTGTTTGTTTTTCAACATGTTTACAGGAATATTAAGGATAATTTAAAAATGAGAATACCATGAAAACTTAGAATATAATGGAAGCAAAGCTTTGAAAATATAATATTTTAAGTACCGTCTTAATTTTTAAATGTTCACATATACATTATCGTGAGACTTGTTTGTAAAACAAAAAGTGAAAACACAAATGGTAGGGCTAATGCCAATAATTTAATGCCCATACCTGTTATTCAGCCTAAACTTACCATCGGCCAACCCAATGACGAATATGAACAGGAAGCAGACAGGGTAGCCGGTAAGATTATGAGAATGTCTGAAAGTGAGGTTGACAATCCGGGTCATGGTTATGTTCAGAGACAATGCACAACTTGCCTGGAAGAAGAAATGTTACAGTCCAAACCACTGGTTTCACAAACAACACCCTGGATTCAAAGAAAAATAAGAAAAGAAGCGCCTTCCTATGCCAGGGCTAGGAAGGAAAAACCTTTTCAAATGAACCCAGGATTATTTACAGAATCGAATGTTCAGCTCTCTTGCGATGAATGTAAAATAGATACTCCCTCTGCTGAAGAGTTAAAGGAGGATGAAACAGGCATAGAAGAATTTAAGGAAACTACACAGGTAAATAAGAAAGCAGAAAGTACAGAAGCAAAAGGGCCAATTCATTTTCAAAATTTTGAATCGGCCCTGAGAACAAAAAGTGGAAAAGGAAATACCTTACCTGAAAATACATTGTCTTTCATGCAAAATCGTTTCATGCAGAATTTTTCAGATGTAAGAGTACATACAGATACTATAGCTGCTGAAATGAATGATTCTCTGAGTTCAAAGGCATTTACACATGGTAAAGACATTTATTTCAACCAAGGAAGATATTCTCCAAACTCGGGGGAAGGACGAAATTTGATAGCCCATGAACTAACCCATACCATTCAACAAACAGGGATTAGCTCTAATAAGAAAAATATTCAACTTTTACCGGAATACAAAATTGGCAACTGGGCACATTCGGAAATTCAGGAACGATTGCGAAACGCTGATAAAAAGCTTATTACTGAAGCCCCTATTCCGGGGGGCACCCGTTTGGACGACACCAAGCATAATGCGGTAGGTTTTGCCGATTTATACAAGGCCGAAAAACAAACTGTATCCGGGGTAATGGCCTACGAACCGGATAAATCTAAACCATTGGAAGAAGACGATAAGCATTACAAATATAAAAATATGAGCAGGGGTAAAACAAAGTTTTCCAAATGGGAGGCTATGCGTTCAAAATCACCCATAAATTATGGCCCGACCATAGAAGATAAAAAATGGAAGTTTGTTCATAATTTTCCACCCAATTTTCAGATTGGAGAACTGAAGCCCTTGTTTAAAACAGATTTTCACCCAAGTTCTTATGCTACTCTTGTGGGAGCTGGTTACGATCAAATGGATAAATATATTAAGGGTTTCGAAAATTTTGTTAAAACAGTAAAGGCCAATAAAGGTAAAGAATATCCTCAATTACCGAAATCAATTACTGGCAGGCCATTAAAATATTGGAGCTATGAAATACCCAACGCTATCAATTACGAGAAATTTGAAACGGAGAACAAAAAGAAACCCGGAAGAGATGCTATTGCGGTGCCACAAGGAAAACCAACGAAAAGAATTTGGATACATAGCTTAAAGAACGGGGTATATGTCTACTTCATCCTTCCCCATCCGTTTGAACCCGACACTTTTCCTACAGCAATTGAAAGCCAGCTTCAATCGCTTGATCCCTTACTTGTAAAGTTAAGGCAAAAGCAGGCCGAGATGAATAATTCATTAATTGATACTAAGCCCGATAAAGAAGCCAGGGCTAAAAAAAAGCCTACATTAGTTAAAAACCTTCATAAGAAATCAAATACAATTCAGGCCGATGGAACGAAAACCGATTGGAAAGAAAAAGGCAGGCTATGGGAAGAAGAAAGGAAAAATTGGGTGAAAGCCGAAGGAAAATTCATGGGAAAAGAAAAGCCCAAAAAATTTCTCAAAGAGCAGGCAAAGGGATTTGAAAAAAAAGCCAATGTTGATAAGAAAACAGGTAAGGCAGGTGTTCCAGTTACTGTTTCCGAACAAATGAGAGATAAAATTAAAAAATCGAAAAAAATTCGTTTTTGGAGCAGTACTAAAGGAAGGATACTGGGTGCATTGAGATTTCGTTTTGGAGGGGTCTTTGATAAAATCAAAGAAAAATTTCAAGAAATAAAGGAAAAGTTTAGGAAACACCATAAAAATTCCGATAAACTCAATAAAAAAGGGGGCATTTTTGGTGGATGGAAAAAAACAGCAACCCGGGCAATAATACGATTTTGTGTCACTATCCTGAAAGACATGCTTGTTTTTGCATTTGGAAGATTTGTTAATTGTATTAACGGCATAGTAAAATCTATTTTGGGGGAGTATAATGAAGCAATCAAAGAATCTAAAGAGGAGCTGTTGCAAAAAATTGAGCCGGTATGCTGCAATGTTATGTCCTTCAAAAAAGAGTTGGAAGCTAAGTATAAAGAACATGAAGAAACAATTGCCACGTTTACCGATGCGATTGAAACAATACAAAAATGGCGCGAAATTTTAAGTTATGTCGAAGCAGCAGTCCGACTTGGCGTGCAAATATTATCGTGCGGTACTCCACCAGGATTGGGTTGTTTGTGGGGATTGGTGGCTCAAATCGGCATCGGAGTTGGGTTGGATTTATTGTCCCGTACAGATTATTTTGAAAATGAGATTGCAAAACCAGCAGCAGGAGCCTTAATGAATGCTATTGTGGGTAATACTTTCCATAATTTCTTAATTAATCTATTAGCTGAAACACCTTTAAAACCTTATTTACAGAAAGCAACAGCTTGTAAAAAACGAACTACAAAACCCGGGAGGATGATTATTGGAGGTAACCTGCATAAGCTTGATCCCAACAATCCTGAAAATGCAAAGATACGTGCTGCATGGGAAGCCCAAAACGAAAAACAAATCCTGAAAGATTTACAATCGGTATTTGAAAAAGGAAAAGGGAAAAAAGCAACAAAAGCTGATCTTGAAAAACTACTGGAGGCGATAAAACAAAAACAACATGATCATAAAAAGATCATCAAGCTTATTCAAAGTAGCAAAAATCCTGCAACAGGAAAATTAAATATTAAAAAAGCAACAAAAGCTGTTGAATCAGGGAAAATGCAAACAGGTAAAGCTAAAGCCCGTAAATTAGATTATGAGAAAGCAATAAAAAACAATATACGCTATGCGAAATGGTATTATATTAAACCAACCGATTATATTAAAATTCCGGGAATAAAAGTTGATACCAAAGAATTCGCAGAGGGTATTTATGACATGCAGAAAGCATTAGGCATGCATCCTGATGGCATGTTAGGGCCAAAAACCATCGTAAAATTCCATGAGGAAAATAAGCTAAAAAAAGGGGCTTCCTATAAATTGGCCAAAAAGAAATTTGAAAAAGATGCGACTAAGAAAGGGGAAGCAAAGAAAGAAAAATCAGTAGCTGAAGAAAAAAAAGCTGGACCTTCCATAAAGATTATCGAAGCTGTTGATGTGAAAATTAAAGACAAGAGGTTATCAAAAGAAATTTATGGCTATGATATTTATAGACCCACATTAAAAAGTCTTGTGAGTAACTATAAAACCCATAAATATTTAACCTTAGACATTAATATTAATAATGTTCCACATTATAGGGTGAGGGATATTATTATAAACGAAATCAAATTTCAGGAAATACTTGCCAGACCGGAGACGATAATAATTATGTGGATTTACCTGAAAGATGGAATACAACTAAATATAAACGGGGAAGAACGTATATTGAAATTAATACAATTGGATTTAAGTCCTTATATTTCTGCACCTGTCAACGATAATAAATGGCATTGGAAGTAGGGATAATATGAAGCTTTTTTAATAATATTATTTTCTTTCTATCCTCATGTTTCATTAAGTTTATAATTTCAGAAAATGGAAATAAAAAACCAACAGAAACCAACTAGCTCATACCATCCAAATTCTGTACCTGGCACATTGCCTGGTGCGTACGAACTAAATAGTGATAAAGATGACAAATTAACAAAAATTTCCATTCAATCAAAACTCACTATCGGCCAACCTGACGACAAATACGAACAGGGAGCAAACCAGGTAGCCGATCAGATGATAAGAACGCCTGATTCAATAAAAGAAAAATCGGCATTGACCATCGAAAATAAAATAAACAGCTCAAAAAAATCTGAAGCTCTATCATCAAAAAGAAATTCTCATTTTTTGCTATCGAAAAAAGCCATTAGTATTCAAAGAGCTGTCCGGGAATCTCCGCAACCGTCATTTAAACGAGGGGCTCAGGTTTGTTTAGTCCATCTGCATGGAAATGAACGGAATGCCCTACAGGCTGCACAAAGCATGTATAATTCACGTTGTGCAAACCTTGTATATTTAAACAATACAGGTCGGTGCATTGATACAGGTTTACCAGGATGTTCTGCTGATCCAAACCGAATTTTTTCAACCGATGATGTTACCGAAAGTAATGCTTTTTCAGGAGCATGCCCATGTCCGGGGCCACAAAGAAATAATGCTGTTATTGCTTTAAGGGAATTTCGCGATCAAATTCTTGCCCCGGCCATTAGCCGGTGCAGGGGAGGAAGTGGAACAGGACTTTCCGGGCCTTTGCCAGTTGTTGCTTTTCATAACAACACACCCGGAGGATTTTCAATTAGATCTTATAACAGGGGCGGATATGAAGCCCGGGCAACTGAAGTAGATACGGCCAGGACAGGAGGTGCTACAAATCCTTCACAAACAGGTAGAAATCCTGATAATTTTTTACTGGTTACTCAACCTCAAGACTTTACAGCATTTCAAGGAAGCCATAACGTCGTTTTACAGTCTGGTGCACCCAACGATGATGGATCATTATCAGTGGCACTTGCTGGAGAAAGATATGTAAATATTGAAGCACAAGGTAAAAGATATTTGGGGCCAACAGATACACAGTTTATTACAAACAAAAATATGGCTGATGATGTATTAGACCAGCTTGGTGTAAGTCCTACCTGCCCGCAAACACCAACCCGCCAACAACCAACTCAACAAAGTCAAAACACAACACCATTAAATTGGTTAAATAGGATTATTGAAATAATATTGCAACTCATAAGGGAAATTATCCGGGTATTAAATCAAGTTGGTACTATGCCTGCTCCTTTACCAAGGACAGCTCCTCCCCGCGGTCTGCCTTCAAATTGCCTGACCTTTGGCAGCCAGGCCAATTTAGATGCCGCGAAAAGCAGGTGGGCAGGTGTAATTGCTTCAATGGCACTTCCAGATGTGGTAAACTGGATTACAGGAATGAGCAGGCCTCCCGCTAATGTTACTACCGAGTCCAGGAGACAAAGAGATTGTTTGCTTCGGGCTATTCGAATAGCTGCAAGCAGGAGGAGTTCGGGGATAAGCTTACCACGTGGCAGACTGAGTAGATCAGGATATCGAAGTTTTTCAAGTCAAAGAGATATATGGCGCAGAAAATTTCATTTTCTGCGATTCTTGCCAACCCGAAGAGGTACCAGAAGGCTTGGTTCCTTTGGACATATTACCAACCAGGCCAGGCAAATATGCGGGTCACTTATAAATCCTGCCGAAACTGAATGGAATCCACATAACTCAAGACACCGGGTATGCTGGAATGTTAGCCCGATTCCCGGAACTACTCCTCCGGCAATACCATCCGGTGCTAGGGCATTAACGGTAGATGAACGGCAAAATGAAATATTACAAACATCCTCTGCCCCAGGACTTTCAAGGCATCACTGGGGAACTGATTTCGATTTATTTGACCCAAACATGGACCCTGCACAATGGCGTGTAGGTGGTTCTTTTGCTGATGAATACAGTTGGATGATGCGAAATGCATCCACTTACGGTTTCATTCAGGCATTTACTCCAACTTCAACATTTATGAGTATGGGATATGTTGAGGAACGGTGGCATTGGTCATATTACCCAATAGCCCAGGCTTTACTTGAATTCACCAGAAGCCATCAAACACATATTGAACAGGCATTGTTGCGACGTTGGGGAAGCAGTCCCCAATATAGTTTTATTCAAAGAAACTGGCGAAATTATATGTTTAATGTTAATGAACGGGGCAGATTTTGAATACTTTCGAACGGGGTTTCAACCGCATTCGATACCATAAATTGTTAATATAAAGTGTCAATTTATAATGGATTAGTTATCAAAATTTTATATATTTATTTAACTCATGACTATGGGATTTTTCAGGTTTTATTCTTTTATAAAAAAAACAACTAATCAATAAAATACGGCGGCAGCCAAATTTTAGCATAAGTTAATTATACACAACCTATAAGCAATAAGAAAATTGAAATTAAGATTGCAACAAGAAAGATCAGGTATTTACACGCCGAATAGGCCTGGTAGTTACTATTCAGGTAATACGAAATTTAATAAAGTAACTCCTGTCTCAAGCGTATTAGAAAAAAGCTATTCGAAAAAAGACAGGATAAATAAAATAGCTATTCAACCAAAATTAACTATAGGCCAGCCAAATGATAAGCGCGAGCGAGAAGCTGACAGGACAGCCGAAAAAGTTATGAGAATGCATGGGCCAATGTCAATTCAAAAAGGTTGTTTAGGTTGTAAAGAGTCTGCCAATACACCTGGATCATCGAAATCTCAGACTGAAGTGAATTTTATCCGGGAAAAATTAGACCTTTCAAAAAGTTCCGGTGAAACTCTTTCTGGTAATACCAGGGTATTTATGGAAAAGAGACTTGGGACAGATTTTTCAAATGTAAAAATTCATAATAACTCAGATTCTGTTAACTTAAACAGGCAATTAAATTCACAGGCTTTCACAAACGGGAATAATATTTACTTTAATCAGGGAAGATATAACCCTGAGACTTCGCAAGGGAAGCATCTATTGGCACATGAATTAACACATGTTATACAACAAAATAGTAACCTGCCATTAGCAACTATTCAACGAACAATTACCGTGAGGGACCATACTTCTCAGCCTCCTCATTTAAATAAAACTAAAGAGACCAAAAAAGAAAAAAAAGCAATTAATCCTTTATATAAAGGAAAATCAAACGCAGGGATAATAAAATTAATGCTAAATAAATTATGTAGTAAAGGAATGTGGGATGTTGATTCAAATGGGAAAGTATACTCAACAGCCAATAATTTTTGTATGGATGCCAACATTAAAGCTAGCGGTACCCCTTCTTCCTGCGAATGTTTGTGTGAACTGGAGAAAAAATCAAATCAAGATGTAACCATTATCATAACCGACAAATCAATTGATTATGCAGGCAGGTTACAAAGTAATTCAATATCAGAAGGGCAGGGGGTATCGAGGACCGATAAAAGTGTGACCCTTAAAAACCGCAAATTTTTTGTGGCCATTTCAGGACTGGATTATATGGAAGCAAAAGGGACAGGGGATACCAAGCCGGTTAATAGTATTCCATATCCCCAAATAATACGCGATCCGGCCTGGATTATTTTGGCACATGAAATGTGTGGACATGTTCGCCTCGATCTTTCAAAAAAGGATTATGATTATTTGCATGAACATACGGAAGACTATGATAAATCAGCTATTGATGTTGAAAACAAAATACGCAGGGAACATTCAACAAGTAAGGATAATTATGGCATTCGACTTGGGGCATTTGATGATCTTGATGATAATGTTCACTATGGTGCATTGGTTAAAATTAGAAAAAACATGAAAATTTCAGAAATTGAAAATATGTTGAATATACCCAGCGGTTACTACAGGCCCTCAAATAAAGATATGAGGTTTGTGATGAAATGTAAGGGCAAAAAAACAACCCTTAAAAACCTTGAAATACATAAAAGAATATTCAGTTATGATAAAACCTGGATGAATTTATTTATTTCAAAAACATGCAGAAATGTAGAATTTCCTAAAGATTCCATGTTTTACATGGAAGGAATTTTTTGGCATCATACAATAAAAGGGGAAACAAAAGCAAGAATTGCTAAAATGTGGAGTATGAATACAAAAATGCTTGATAATGCAAATGCCGGCTTTAATAATTTTAATACTTTTAAGAATAACCAACAATTGCCCGAAGGAATGAAAATTATTATTCCTTATAGACGGGCATCAAAACGACTATTTTTCATAAAATGAATTGTCCATGATAAAATAATCATTTGCATATCATTAAGGTAAAACCTTGATAATCTCGCCTTTATCCTCTGCTATTTTATCCCCCCATTTAGTAATCACATCAAGAACAGGGATAAATGATTTTCCAAAAGCGGTTAGTTCATAAATAACCTTAAGCGGTGGCTTCTTAGTAAATACCTTTCTTGAAATCAAACCGTCATTCTCCAATTGCTTTAGCTGCAAACTCAAGGTTCTTTCAGTAACAAACAATTACTCAAAAACAGCTATATGAGATTAGGTAGTCATGAAAAGAACATCTGCTGCCGTCATTAGTACACATGATTTTCTATTATAAATTTTGGGTTTGTGTTTTAATTGGCGTGCTGTTTTAGCTGAGGGGCTAATTATGGCTGATGGGCAGCAACAGATCAACAAACTACTGAATGGAAAAAGATACGGAAATGGAATATAAAAGATTACTTGAGACTACTCTCACACATTCCTTAAACTATATTGAGGGCCTTGATAATGATCCCGTAACAGCAACCGCAAGTCTCTCTGACTTGCGCCAACGTTTGGGGCACCGGCTTACTGACGAGGGCATGAATGCGACCCGGGTCATTGATGAATTAGTTGCTGATGTACAAGGAGGGATGTTAGGTACTTCGGGAGGACGGTTCTTTGGCTGGGTGGTTGGTGGCACACTACCTGCCGCCCTTGCTGCAGATTGGCTTACATCTGCCTGGGACCAACCCGCTGCTTTATTCGCTTCCGGGCCAGCCATAGCCGTTATTGAAGAAGTATGCGGGAAATGGCTGAAAGAGCTGCTGAATTTACCTCAGCAAGCAAGTTTTTCCTTGGTAACGGGCTGTTCAATGGCCCATGTGACTTGTCTTGCAGCAGCCCGAAATGCTATATTAACCAAATATAACTGGGATGTGGAACAAAAGGGTTTGAACGGGGCTCCCCCAATCTGTATCTTAAGTAATAACCAACGGCACGGCTCTATTGCACGTACCGTCCGTTTATTAGGGATTGATAACGACAATGTTGTGGATATACTGGTAAATGAGCAAGGGCATTTAAGCCCGGAAGTCCTGTTGAGAGAACTTCAGGCACATCAAGGAAAACCAACCATTGTGTTGTTACAGGCTGGCGACATCAATACCGGTTTGTTTGAGCCGTTTGAGGAACTTATCCCTATTGCCCGCAAGCATAGTGCCTGGGTACATATCGATGGGGCTTTCGGATTATGGGCAGCGGCCAGCCCTAAATATAAACATTTGCTAAACGGAGTCGAACAAGCCGATTCGTGGCCGGTTGACGGGCATAAATGGCTTAATGTACCTTATGATTGTGGCTATGCCTTTGTTAAGGATTCAAGGGCCCATCAGGCGGCCATGTCTCACCGTGCAAGTTATTTAACCCATGATGCGAATGCCCGTGACCAGATCGACTGGACCCCGGAATGGTCTCACCGTGGACGGGGCATTGCTACCTATGCCGCTATCAGGCAACTTGGCAAAAAAGGAGTGGCTGAGCTTATCGAACGTACTTGTCAATATGCACATTGCCTTGTAACACGCATTGGAGCCTTACCAGGCGCTGAAGTGGTGTGGGGGCCGCAAATAAACCAGGGATTGGTGCGTTTTCTCAGTGCAAAACCCAATGCCACCAATGCTGATCATAATCAGTGTACAGATAGGATTATTGCAAATGTTCTTGGGTCGGGTGAAGCATTTTTTACCGGTACCACCTGGCAAGGTAAACGCTGTATGCGCGTTTCAGTGTGTAGTTGGAAAACAAATGATACCGATGTTGAGCGTGCCGTCAATACCGTTCAACTTGCTTTGGCAAAACAATAAACATCATCGCATTCAATGATTAGGGACTTTTTTTGCAATTATTTATATACGTTGCTGCCTTATTTATTAAGTCCTTCGATTCTCCCTTGAAGTCTTTCAATTAATTCCATTTGTTTGTCAATTTGTTTTTGTTGTTCAATCGTGTATAATGTCAATTCTTCAATTTTTTGTAATAGCTTTGAATTTAAATTTCCTAAATCTGCACCATCTTTCTCCATTTCACTTGCAGGAATTATTTCAGGTAAATGTTTTTGTTTATTTATAAATTCCTCTAAATCAGTTAAAGACA
>CAZWGG010000030.1:6083-17367 GCA_964633305.1 uncultured Bacteroidales bacterium | reverse complement strand
AAATACATTTTCAGGGTAAATGAGAATATTCATATTTTTATTTTCATGTCACTTATTGTGGCCCTGTTCTTAGGGCTAAACTTTAGTGCCGAAGAAATATTCAAAGACCGTAAAATACTTAAAAGAGAAGGATTTTTAAATTTAAGCCGCTCGTCATACCTGGTATCAAAAATTGCCATACTTTTCTTTATTTCAGCTATACAATCTTTCTTATTTGTGATTATTGCTAACTCAATACTTGAAATACGAGGAATGTATTTCGAATACTGGCTGGCTATGTTTTCAACTGCAGCATTAGCAAATATTCTTGGTTTAAATATATCAGCTTCATTTAATTCTGCTGTTACTATTTACATTATCATTCCACTAGTCATGATCCCTATGATGATATTAAGCGGGGCCATGTTTAGCTTTGACAAGCTTAACCGGAAAGTTAGCAGGTTAGATAAAGTGCCAATTATTGCTGAAATAATGGTTACAAAATGGACTTATGAAGCATTAATGGTGCATCAATTTAAAGATAATGAGTTTAATAAAAATTTTTATGAATTAGATAAACTTGAAAGCCAATCTGATTATAAACTTGTTTACTGGATCCCTGAAATGTTGGACAGACTGGATTTAGTAAAAAAAGAACTGGATAAAAACCAAATAATAGAAGAAACAAAAAATGATCTAAAACTCATTAAAAATGAAATAAGCAAGGAAATTAAAAAAGTTACTCAAGTTAAGTTTGAAGGAATAGATAACTTAAATCCGGAATCATTCAATAAAACCTTGGCCAGAAGAGTATATGAATACCTGAAACGACTTGAAAAATACTATAATAAACAATTTACAATTGCAACCCAAAAAAAAGATGCCAAGATTAATTTTTACCTGGAAGACAGACCTGAAGTATTCAAAAACTTTCGCGATAAATATTACAATGAGGGTATAGCTGATATAGTCAAAAAGGTATATGAAACAAACAAAATCCTGGAATACAAAAATGAGCTGGTCCAACATTATGACCCAATATACCAGGACCCGGTTGTAAGGGGAAAATTCGACTTTCAGTCGCATTTCTTATCTCCCAAAAAACATTTTATGGGTAAATATTTTGATACCTATAATTTTAACATTGTATTTGTTTGGATACTAACATTATTATTTTATATAATACTGTATTTTAATTTACTTAAAAAAATACTTACAATATCTGAACGGATAAAAAGAAAGAAATAGATTTTTTTATTTGAAATAGATTTTTAATATCTTTATGTATAATTGTTTTTAAATTTGTTGAATTATTAACATAATACGAAATAATTATGTTGAAAAAAATGATTTTTGTGGTATGTAGTATTGCATTGATAATATCATGCAGGTCAGGAGGTAATAAATCTGGAACACTGGATATTGATGAATCAGAATTTGTCGAAGGAGATCTTGAGATATCGGGACAAGCTATGCAGGAAATAATACAGAGTGTTTCTTCACCTGTAGAAATGGCTGCTTTAGTAAAAAGTCTTGGAGTTCAGTTTTCAAATAGATACCTTGCTCCAACCGACCAGGTTGATGAGATGGCGACAAGTTTTAAGCAGGCTTTCAACCTGGGAGTTTATGGTGCAGATTTAGGTTACTTGAATATGTATAATAAAACAGCCAATGTAATTGAATATATTTCGGCTATTAAAACTCTTGCCGATGAAATTCATGTAGGTCAATTCTTTGATTTCACTACATTAAAAAGATTGGCCCAGAACAGCCAAAATCTTGATTCACTTATGTATTTATCTGTACATAGTTTTAACCAAATGGATCAATATTTGCGTGACAATAACAGGAGTAACTTAAGTGCACTTATGGTGATTGGAGTTTGGATGGAAGGTTTGTACCTGGCCACACAGGTTGTAAAAGAAGCTCCTCATCCTGATTTGGCAGAAAGAATAGGCGAACAGAAAATAATTCTTGAAAAATTGTTACTAATTGTAAAGAATTTTTCAAAAAATAAACAATTTGCTAAGCTCCATGAAGAATTAAAGATTATAAACAACCTTTATAAAGATGTTCAAATAATTATAATTCCCGGAGAGCCTGAACCTAAAGAAGAAAACGGCACATTAGTTTTTGTTCAGAATGAAAAAAGTGTAGTTAAAATTTCTGATAAACAACTACATGAAATTATAAATGTTACGGAAGAAATTAGAAACAGACTAATTAATATATAGAAAAAACATGAAGAATTTAATCAAACTTCTATCAATTTCAATGCTATTCCTTTTCTCAACCATTCATGCACAAGATGTTTCGCAACTGGTTGCGCAATGCGCTGCCGGAGCCGGCGGTACTTACTTAAAAGAGTTTGTAGTAAACCTCGATGCCAGCACTCCCGGAGGAGCTCCAAACACTGCCCGATTTGCCATACTATTAAGTAAAAATACAAAATATAGGTTTTCTATATGTACTTCTCCTAATTCAGAAGGTGAAGCAGTTTTACAGCTTTTCGATATGAATAATCTTCTTGGTAGTACTTTTTTGGAAGCTACAGGTAGAGATTTTCCTTCATTTGATTTTAACTGCCAAAAAACAGCTGTTTATCATGTCTTTATCTCATTTAAAGAAGGCAAAGCGGGAGAAGCTGTTGGAATCTTGTCATTCATCAAGCGTTTATGAATAAAATTCTGTGAAAAGATAAAGTCAGATCATTAGAAAACCGGCTGATTCATGCCGGTTTTTTTTAAAATAAGTTTATAAAATGCAGTAGCTTATCATAATAACAAATAAAAAATACACCTGTTACCAATAATGAAAATAGCACATTATTAATCCAATTTAATTTGGCAAGCATAAAATAATGACTAAAAAGGAATGACAGTGGAATGGCAATTATAAATAATATTTCCATACCAAATGATGGAATAAGAAAATAAAAAAGTATGGAAATAATAAATATCAATAAGAAAAAAGAAAAAATCTTTCGTGACTGAACTTTTTTGGTATTATAATGTCGAATCATATAGCCGCTCGTAATAATTAACAAAAAACAAACAAAAGCTGCAAATAACTTAAAGTACAAGTTGTGTTTAATGAAAAAAGAATCGTTGATAAAACCTTCTCGCAATCTCTGATGAAACAGTGTTATATCTTTATCAAAAAAGTAATAGTAAAAAATAATCATTAAGTATGGTAATCCCAATCCTATTATCGTAAATACCCATTCACGCCATTTGTAAGACCTAAATAAAATTAGGCCGATCCACAAAAAAGTAATAAAATATATAGAATTTATATAAAATAAACTGGATATTGAAACCATAAGGGCCGAATCAAAATAATGATAGGCAATTCCATTGTACTTATATGAGTCAAACACCCTTTCAATAATATAAATAAGTATAATAACCGAAATAAGAACCGAATTAAACCTCTGAAGAGGTACAAAGCTACTTACGATGAGTAAATAGAGGAAAGCCGGTAATTGGGTCCGTCTTGATATAAAAAAAAACTTTGTATTAAGTCTTACAAGAGAAAACCCAATAAATAAAATAATTACAAGTGCAATTAACTTGGTAAAAACAATATTGTTTACAGAAAGGTTACTAAAGATACCATAAAACACACCTGTATGATGATCAAATACAAATAGTTGTAAATAATTTAAGAAAAAACCTGGCAACCAAATGGCTAAAAGTACAAATGGCAATAATAAAATTACAATTGGTTGATTGCTCTTAAATATTCTTAAAAACATACAAAGAAGCTATTTATAGCCAGCATAAATTTATGCAATATAAGTGGTTCTAAAAAAAGCTACTTTAAAATACATTTGTTTTCTTACAAGTACTACATTAAGTAACTCTTATACATTATTATTAGTTAAAAAAGAGCATCAAGCTTGTTTACCAGGTTGCTCTTGGGAACTGCTCCAACTTGTTTGTCCGCAATTTCACCGTTTTTAAAAAACAGAACAGTTGGAATGTTTCTTATTCCATACTTAGCTGAAACTTCAGGATTATTATCCACGTCTACTTTTCCAACGATAGCCTTTTCTTTGTATTCCTCTGCTATTTCATTTACAATTGGGCCGACAATTTGGCATGGACCACACCATTCTGCCCAAAAATCAACAACAACAGGTTTGTCGGATTTTAGGACAATCTCATCAAAATTTCCATCTGTTAATTCTATTGCCATTTTCTTAGGTTTTAAAGTTAATTAAACAATCACCAAAAATATAAAATATAACTATATCAATCCAATGTTATGATACACAAAACTCAATATTTGCTTTATTTTGAAGGTATTCAATAAATTGGTTTGTAAGTTCTATCCGCTGCGATCTTGAGTACATTTCAACGCTCATTTTTTCATCCGGATCAAATATTTTGAATCTTAAACTTACATTACCCGGTTTTTCCGCATGTTTTTTTAAATTATAAACCACGTCGTCAGTCAGGTCTACCACAGGTATTTTAATCAAAATATTCTTTATTAATTCATCTCTTACAGTGCTTAAAAGTAAAATGCTTTTTACTTTTAATTCCATTTCGTCTTTTCTCCATGTATTCACAACAGCCTTTCCTCTAATTAATAAAGGATAGCCTTCATAAAGATAATTTCTAAAAGTTTCATAATCTTTTCCAAATAATGTAATTGTATATGTATCCGTATAATCTTCAATCGTAAGTGCACCATAAGGTTTTCCATTCCTGGTCATAGAATTCTTAACAGATATAACAATGCCTGCAATGCAGATTTCATTTACTTTCAACCTTTTTATTTCACGTAGGTCAACAAGCTTGGTGTTACAGTATGCGTCAATTTCAAGCTTATAATTGTCAAGCGGGTGTGCTGACAAATAAATACCTATCAACTCTTTTTCTTTGTTGAGTTTTACAAGTGATGACCATTCATCACCTTCTGGTATTGATGGTTTTACTATCTCAATTGTTTCAATATCACCAAAAAGAGTAGGTGCGGCATTGCTTTCACTCTGAATTTTATTGCCATACTTTATAAGTTGTTCAATGAATGAAATGTTATTCTCTGATGAGATAAAAAATTGATGTCGCCTGATTTCAGTAAAATTGTCAAATCCTCCTGCCATAGCCAACGCCTCAATACATCTTTTATTTACTGTTGATGTGTTTACTCTTTCAGCAAAGTCATAAATATCTTTAAATGCACCATTTTTTTCTCTTTCACCGATAATATGCTCAACGGCAGCTTCCCCTACTCCCTTAATTGCAGCAAGTCCAAACCGTATGTCACCATTTGCGTTAACCGTAAATCGTGCATTACTTTCATTAATATCCGGTACAAGAACCTTCAGCCCCATCCTTTTACATTCATCCATAAAAAAAGTAATCTTTTTGATATCATTAAGATTACGGCTTAATACAGATGCCATAAATTCTGCCGGATAATGAGCTTTTAAATAAGCAGTTTGATAAGAAATATACGCATAACAGGTTGAATGTGATTTGTTAAATGCATATTGTGCAAAAGCTTCCCAATCCTTCCAAATTTTCTGAACAATATTTTCAGGGTAACCATTTCTTTTACACCCTTCAATGAATTTTTCCTTTAATTCATCCATCATGGCCTTTATCTTCTTCCCCATTGCTTTTCTTAAGGAATCAGCCATACCTTTTGTAAACCCAGCAAGTTTTTGAGATAAAAGCATTACCTGTTCCTGGTAAACTGTAATACCGTATGTATCTTTCAGGTACTCCTCCATTACCGGGAGATCGTATGATAATTTCTCTTTTTCATGTTTCCGGTTGATAAAACTGGGGATATAGTCCATTGGCCCTGGCCGGTAAAGGGCATTCATTGCTATTAGGTCCTCAAAACGATTTGGTTTAAGCATCCGAAGGTATTTCTTCATTCCATCTGATTCAAACTGAAACAAACCGGTTGTATCTCCCCTGCTATATAACTCAAAAGTTGCTATATCATCAAGTGGAATATTATCTATATCAAGATCAATGCCCTTCGATTTTTTGATATTCCCCATGGTATCCTTAATAATAGAAAGGGTTTTCAACCCTAAAAAATCCATCTTTAACATTCCGACCGACTCAATATGTTTTCCATCATATTGGGTCACATTAAGTTCCGTATCTTTATTCGTACAAATGGGTATATGTTCTTCGAGGTTTTCCCTTCCTATAATAATTCCACATGCATGCACACCTGTCTGACGTACCGATCCTTCAAGTACCTCTGCATATTTTAATGTTTGTGATATAAGTTCATTTTCTGAATTTCTCTCCGAAACAAGCTCTGGAACTTCCTCATAAGCCTTTGAAAATGAAGTGCCGGGACGTTCAGGCACAAGCTTTGCTAACCTATCGGCTTCTGATAGTTCAAGTTTCTGTACTCTTGCCACATCACGAATGGCCATTTTTGGGGCCATTGTCCCAAAAGTAATAATATGGGCTACCTTTTTCTTTCCATATTTTTTAACTACCCATTGCAATACTTTATCTCGTCCATCTTCATCAAAATCAATGTCAATATCAGGCATAGAAACACGATCGGGGTTTAGAAAACGCTCAAATAGTAAATCATACTTTATCGGGTCAATATCAGTAATTCTTAAACTATAGGCTACTACCGACCCGGCAGCAGAACCTCTTCCCGGTCCAACGGAAACTCCCAATTCACGTGCAGCTTTTATAAAATCCCAAACAATCAAAAAATAACCCGGAAACCCCATTTTCTTTATTGTTTCTAACTCAAAATCTACCCGTTCTTTAATATCCTCTGTTAATTCACCATATCGTTTGTTTGCCCCCTGGTATGTTAAATATTTAAGGTAATCATCAGCATCTTTATACCCATCAGGTATATTGAAATGAGGCATAATGGGCGGCTCATTCAAATCGTATTCTCCAATTTTTTGGGCAACTTCATATGTGTTTGAGATTGATTCGGGCAGATCAGCAAACAACTCCTTCATTTCATGTTGTGTTTTCAACCATTCCTGCCGTGTATATCGTAGCCGATTTTCATCATCAATATCTTTACCTGTATTTATGCACAATAACCGGTCATGTGCTGCTGCATCTTCCTCATTAATAAAATGTACATCATTTGTTGCAATACATTTTACTCCTGTTTCTTTTGAAAGTTTAACCATTTGTTCATTAACAAAAGCCTGGTCATGATATACCTCACTATCAATTTTTTCATCACCCGATTTATGCCGTTGGAGCTCAAGGTAAAAATCTTCTCCAAAAACAGATTTGAATTCCAGTACAATTTTTTTTGCAGCATCATAACTTTCATGACGAAGAGTATAAGAAATTTCACCATTTAAACATGCTGAACAGGCAATTAATCCTTTACTGTGTCGTTTTAAGGCCTCCTTATCGATCCGGGGTTTATAGTAAAATCCTTCGGTCCACCCTAATGATACTAATTTTACCAGGTTATGATACCCTTCTTTGTTTTTTGCCAGCAAAACCAGGTGAAACCCTCCCCCGTCAATTTTATCTGATTTTTCATGTAATGCACGTTTGGCCATGTAAACTTCACAACCTATAATGGGTTTTATTCCTTGCTTTATGGCCTCGTTATGAAATTCTTTGACTCCAAACATATTCCCATGATCGGTAATGGCCAGGGTTGTCATATGATCAGCTTTTGCCTTGGCAATCAAATTTTTTATGTCTGCAGCACCATCAAGTATTGAATATTGAGAATGGACATGCAGGTGGGTAAATGAAACAGAGGCAACATTATTTTTAGTCCCGGTTTTTTCATTATCCCGAAATTCAGAAAGATTCTCTTTTACGACTGTAGTCCTATTTGAAGAAGTTACTGCTTCGATAGGTTGTATTACATCTTTATTCTTCTTTCGAAATTCTTCAATAAAACTTTCATGTACTGAAAGAATCTTTGAATTATAGACCCCTATCCTTATCAATTCAAAAAAACATCGTGCTGTTGCAGCAACATCGGCAGATGCATTGTGTGCTTCTTCAAAATCTTTATTGAATAGTTTATGATGAAGCTCAAATAAAGTAGGCCATTTATATCTGCCACTTTTAGCTCCCGGTATAGCACAAAAATTGGTAGTTGTTTCTTTTGTACATATTTTATTGATTTTTAATAATTTGCTATTTATGCCTGTTCTTACATATTCGGCCCCAACAATGTTCAGATCAAAATCAATATTATGCCCGATTAGTAAGCCACATTTCTCCAGTACCTCTGAAAATTCTTCCAAAACAATATTAAGACTTATGCCTTCGGATAAGGCCTTTTCAGTTGAAATGCCATGTACTTTTTCGGCACTAAATGGAATAGTAAAACCTTCGGGTTTTATAATATAGTTTTTCGCCACAACAAAATCACCGTTTAATTCATGAATTTGCCAGGCAAGTTGAACCAATCGGGGCCAATTTTCAACATCGGTTACCGGGGCATTGTAGTTTTCCGGTAAACCGGTAGTTTCTGTATCAAATATTAAGAACATAATAAATACTCACTTATATCTTTTTTATATTCGGTAATTGTTGGGTTATATGGATTTATCCATTTAGAGTTGGAAAATCGAAGTTTAAAGTCCCAAGAAATAGGACTTGTCATTGACCCAAGGCTTTGTTCCCATCCAATTTTGTCCTGTAAAATTACTGTAAAAAGAAGCAAAAAAACAGCTATGTTGAAAAATATGGATAAATTGTTATTAGCGTCCGAAGTCCAAAGCTAGGGGTTAGAAGTTTGGACTCTTAGAATTTCTGGATTCCGTCTTCGGCACCAACTTCTGACTCCCGACCAACTGTTACAAATATCCTGCTCTAAATGCACCCAACCAACTTTATTCAACTATTTATCCTTATCTTTGAGCGGACCAAAAACATTATGGAATTCAACATTCTTTATAAAGATAAACAAACTAAAGCCAGGGTTGGCAGAATAAAAACGTGCCATGGTGAAATTGATACGCCTATTTTTATGCCTGTTGGAACAGCAGGAAGTGTAAAAGCTATGCACCAGCATGAGCTTGCAAATGACTCAAAAGCTCAGATAATTCTTGGCAATACCTACCATTTATACTTACGTCCCGGAACCGGAATTATTAATAAAGCCGGCGGATTGCATAAATTTATGAACTGGAACAAACCCATACTTACAGATAGCGGAGGATACCAGGTTTTTTCGTTAGCAGAAAACAGGAAATTAACAAACGAAGGAGCAGTGTTTAATTCTCACATCGATGGGTCAAAACATATTTTTACCCCGGAAAATATTATAGATATCCAACGGCAAATTGGAGCAGATATTATGATGGTATTTGATGAATGTACACCTTATCCTTGTGATCTTACCTATGCAAAAAAATCTATGCAGCTTACACACAATTGGCTAAAAAGAAGTATCGAACATTTTAACAAAACCAACCCTGTTTATAACCATAAGCAAACATTAATACCAATTGTTCAGGGAAGTGTGTTTAAAACGCTTCGAAAACAATCTGCAGAATATATTGCCTCATATGAAATGGATGCCAATGCAATCGGTGGCCTTTCTGTAGGTGAACCTGTTGAGCAAATGTATGAAATTACTGATGTTATTACAGGTATATTACCTGAGTCTAAACCCAGATATTTAATGGGAGTAGGAATGCCTGCCAATATTGTTGAAGCTATTTCTATGGGTATTGACATGTTTGATTGTGTTATACCCACACGTAATGGACGTAATGGAATGTTATTTACATGTGAAGGAATAATAAACATAAAAAACCAGAAATGGAAAGATGACTTTTCTCCCCTTGATGAAAACGGAACATCATATGTTGACACACAATATTCTAAAGCATATTTACGTCATTTAATAATATCAGGGGAAATACTTGGAGCACAAATTGCTACTTTACATAACCTGGCCTTCTATTTATGGTTAGTGAATATGGCAAAAACAACTATTAAAAATAATACCTTTAAAAAGTGGAAAGAACAAATAGTTAAAAAAATTTCAACTCGATTATGAAAAAATTGAGAATATATGTTATCGATTTGTATATAATCAAAAAGTTTTTAGGCACTTTCTTTTTTGCAATATTCATGATAATTGCCATCGCCGTTGTATTTGATTTTTCTGAAAAAATAGATGACTTTATTGAAAACAATGCTCCTTTAAAAGCTATCATTTTTGATTATTACCTGAATTTTATCCCTTATTTTGCTGTTTTGTTTAGTCCCTTGTTCACTTTTATTTCTGTTATTTATTTTACTTCCCGAATGGCATATAACACTGAAATTATTGCAATCCTGAGCAGTGGGGTTAGTTTTAACAGGTTACTCAGACCTTACTTTATCTCTGCCATTATACTTGCCTTTTTTTCTTTTTTACTCAACAATTATATTACACCTGGTGCAACTAAAAAAAAGCTGGATTTCGAAGAAGTATACTACCATAATAGACCTGCCTCTTTCAAAAAAATTAATGTGCATAGGCAAATTGAACCAGGAATTATTATATACCTTGAAAGTTTCAATACGGCAAATAACCATGGATTAAAATTTTCAATAGAGAAATTCAAAAATGGAAAACTGGTTTCTAAATTAATTTCTGATGATATTCGCTGGAATGCTGAAAAAAATAAATGGACAATACACAATTATTATATTCGCGATTATAAAGAAAAAGACCAGGTAATAACAAAAGGTATAAGTATTGATACTACCTTAAATATTACTCCCGAAGAATTTAATAGAAGAGATGATGCTATTGAAGCTATGAGCCTTCGAGAATTAAATGAATTCATAAACACCCAAAAACTGCAAGGTGCTTCTGATATGGAGATTCCCTTAATTGAAAAATATAAACGTTTCTCATTCCCGTTTTCTACCTTTATCTTAACGCTAATTGGCGTTTCAGTGTCATCCAAAAAGGTAAAAGGTGGAATTGGAGTGCAAATAGGCATAGGGCTATTAATAAGCTTTTCTTATATTCTATTTATGCAATTCTCAAGCCAATTTGCCATTAGTGGGGCCGTTAATCCATTGTTAGCGGTTTGGATTCCGAATATTATTTTTACATTTATTGCCTACTTTCTATACAAAATTGTCCCGAAATAGATCATTAGGAGTTTTATTTCTTTTTCTTATTTTTGTCGGGTTATTCAAAATAATATGAATCAAGAAGCATACTTAACGTACAAAAGAATATCTGTTTCGTTTACATTCCTGTATGTTGAAAATTTATTTAACCAAATCAGGTAATCAAATCTAAATTCAATACTCTTGAAATAAAGTACACAAATAATTCATAAAATTATGGC
>CAZWGG010000030.1:0-6073 GCA_964633305.1 uncultured Bacteroidales bacterium | reverse complement strand
AGAGCTAAAAAAAAGACGTGAACAAGTTCAAATGGGCGGGGGCGAAAAAGCTATTGAAAAACAAATTGCAATGGGTAAATTAACTGCCCGGGAAAGAATCCTCAAACTGCTTGACGAAGATTCTTTCCAGGAATATGATTTATTTGTTGAGCACGAAGCACGGGACTTTGATATGGATAAAAAGATTTTACATGGTGACGGTGTTATAATCGGAACCGGAACCATATACCAAAAACCCGTTTGCATATTTGCACAAGACTTCACCGTTGCCGGAGGTTCACTCGGAGCTATGCATGCCCGGAAAATTACAAAAATTATGGACCATGCCCTTAAAATGAGAGTTCCTTTAATTGGAATAAATGATTCGGGCGGAGCAAGAATACAAGAAGGGGTAAATTCATTAGCGGGATACGGGGAGATTTTTTTTCGTAATACCATCTCATCAGGAGTAATTCCACAAATCTCAGTGATACTAGGCCCTTGCGCCGGAGGTGCAGTATATTCACCCGCATTAACCGACTTTGTGTTTGTTGTTAATAATATCTCAAAAATGTTTATTACAGGACCGGAAGTAATAAAAACCGTTCTTGGTGAAGAAATTTCAATGGAAGACCTTGGAGGAGCGAAAGTACATAGTGAGATTACTGGCAATGCCCATTTCTATTCGGAAAGCGAACAAGAATGTTTTGAACAGATAAAAAAACTTATTACATTCATCCCATGGAGCAATGAAAGCCTTCCTGTAAAAGTTAATGCCAAAATTCCTAAACCTGAATACCATATTGATAAAATTGTCCCTGATGATCCAAGGCAACCTTACGATATAAGAAACGTTATAAGATCAATTGTTGATGATTCCGACTTCTTTGAGATACAAAAAAACTGGGCACTAAATATGGTTATTGGCTTTGGCCGCATGAATGGAGAAACCTGTGGCTTTGTTTGTAATCAACCGCTAGTTTTAGCTGGTGTACTTGATGTTGATTCGTCTGATAAAGCAGCAAGGTTCATAAGGTACTGTGATTCATTTAATATACCAATTATTACCCTTGTTGATTTACCAGGATATTTACCTGGTGTCGACCAGGAACATGCCGGGGTAATCAGGCATGGGGCCAAGGTACTTTATGCATATAGTGAAGCAACGGTTCCAAAATTAACTGTAATACTAAGAAAAGCTTATGGAGGAGGATATATTGCCATGGGGTCCAGGCATCTTCGTGCCGACTTTGTTTTTGCATGGCCAAGCGCCGAAATAGCTGTAATGGGCCCAGAAGGAGCAGCAAATATCATTTTCCGCAAAGAAATAATGAATGCAGACGATCCGGAGAAAACAAGAAAAGAAAAAGTTGAAGAATATAAGAGTAAATTTGCAAACCCATACGTAGCAGCTGCCAGGGGCTATATTGACTCAGTTATCGAACCTTCAGAAACAAGAAATCTCCTTCTTCATGCCATTGATGTGGCTAAACGGAAATCAATTAGTTTACCCAAGAAAAAACATGGTATCCCTCCATTTTAGCAAATGGTTTATATACTTCTAGCTCAAATTGTTTGAATCTAATATCATAACCATGAAAAAAAGTAATACAAGTGAACCTGACAACAAAAAAAGAACCAATTGGAAAACATTGATCATTCATGGGGAAAAATATAAAACGCTCTATACTAAAAAATTCGAGTCGCGAAAAAATTGGCAAAAACCTAATGAAAAAGAAATTATATCGGTTCTTCCGGGCACGGTAATAGAACTATTTGCAAAACCCGGGGAGAAAGTGAATGAAAATGACAAAATGATTGTTCTTGAGGCAATGAAAATGCGTAATACCTATTATTATCCTATTTCAGGAGAAATAAAGTGTGTACACGTAAAAGTTGGGGACAAGATACCTAAAAATCAAATGATGATTGAATTGGAGTAAGATTTTAAGGACGGGTTCAGAAGAACAGGGTAACTTCACACACTTTCGATTTCCAATCTCATGACTATCAGAAGAACCATCCTTCTTACAACCTGCCTGTCCATGTATAAAATCCCTCAAAAGAAGCTGGGATTTCAGGCAAATTAGTATATAGTCCATATATTGCTGAACCACTTCCTGACATAGAAGCATACAGTGCTCCAAGTTCATATAACTGATCTTTAATTTTCTTCAGCCCCGGGTATTTATTAAAAATACCTGGCTCAAAATCATTTTTTATAGTTTCGTTCCAGCACGAGACAGGTTCATTAATCAAATCAAATAGCCTTCCCGGTTGTTCAGATGGTTGTGCATCTGCGTATGCTTCGGGAGTACTTATAGGTATGCCCGGATAAACAAGTAAAATAAAATAACCTGATAAATCAATTTCTACTTCTCCTAGCCTATCCCCACGCTCAAAGGCAAATACCGGCTTATTATTAATAAAAAACGGACAATCCATCCCTATTTTTGCAGCCAGTACTTCCAAATCATCATTCCCAATTTTCAATTTAAAAAAGCGATTTATACTTTTAAGCATATTCGCACCATCTGATGACCCACCTCCTAATCCCGCACCAATAGGAATAATTTTATGAAGATGAACAGATAATCCAGGCAGCTCAGAATATTGGTTTAACAATTTATATGCTCTTATTATAAGGTTATCGTCCATGTTTCCGTTAATTGATATTCCTGTTGACTTAAGCCCACATTCCCTATTTGGCCTCGATTCATCCTCAACAAACTCAAGCACATCACAAAGTCCGACAGGATAATATACAGTTTCTATGTTATGATAGCCATCGCTTCTTTTGTTGATTACATTGAGCCCAATATTGATCTTTGCATTTGGAAAACAAATCATAAAAATGAAGTTTTCCCAAAAATAAATAACCAGGATATACTTTTAATTAATACTTTTAAGAGGTTTTTAACAATTGTTTATTTGCCATTTTGAAAACCTGTTTAAAAGAATAACAAGTTTTTCACGATTGAAGTATAATCTGTATGTACTTTTGTAATAATAATACCCAAGTATTGATTATTTATATAACCACCTAAAAATTAGCGCTTTGGCTCAGAAAAAAAATAATATGCCCCAAAAGGTTAACACGATTGACCTTGAATTAGGGAAAATCCCTCCCCAGGCTATTGAACTCGAAGAAGCCGTTCTTGGAGCAATTATGCTCGAAAAAGATGCGATTATTGAAGTTATGGATATACTTAAGCCTGAAAGTTTTTATAAAGATGAACATCAAAAAATTTTCCGGGCAATTCTTGATCTCTCCTCAAACGATAAAGCAATTGATATTCTCACTGTAACTGAAGAGCTTAGAAAGCGTAAAGAACTTGAAGAAGTTGGGGGGCCTGTATATATAACTCAATTAACAAGCAGGGTAGCTTCAGCTGCTCATGTCAATTTTCATGCGAGAATTATTGCTCAAAAATATATCCAACGTGAACTTATTAGGGTATCATCAGAAATTCAAACTAGGGCTTTTGATGACAGTATTGATGTGAATGATCTGCTTGATTTTTCTGAAAGTGAACTGTTTAATGTCGCTCAAGGAAATATTAAAAAAGAAACGGCCAAGATAAATGTTCTTATACAGGAGGCAATTAACCAGATTGAAGAAGCAGGAAAACGTGAAGACAGTCTTAGCGGAATTCCCTCTGGCTATACCAAGCTTGACCGCCTTACCAGCGGCTGGCAAAAATCGGATTTAGTTATTGTTGCTGCCAGACCATCAATGGGAAAAACAGCTTTTGTGTTATCTATGACACGAAATATATCCATTGAACATAGTAAATCAGTAGCTATATTTTCACTTGAAATGTCTTCTTTACAACTCGTTAACAGGTTAATTGTAGCAGAAACAGAATTACCCTCTGACCGTATTCGCAATGGGAGACTTGCAGATTTTGAATGGGAACAGCTTGACTACAAGATCAAAAAACTTGTTGAAGCTCCTATATATATTGATGACACACCTGCTATCTCTATTTTTGAACTTCGGGCAAAATGCCGCAGGTTAAAAAGGCAATATGATGTTGATATTATAATTATTGATTATCTGCAACTTATGACAGGTACTCCTGAAACAAGAGGAAACAGGGAACAGGAAGTTAGTACCATATCAAGGGCATTGAAAGGAATTGCAAAAGAGTTGGATGTCCCTGTCATTGCACTATCTCAGCTTAACCGTTCGGTTGAAATCCGCTCTGGAAGCAAAAGGCCTCAATTATCTGATTTAAGAGAATCGGGTGCTATTGAACAAGATGCAGATATGGTATTATTTATACATCGTCCGGAAAAATATGGATTTCTTGAAGATGAAGAAGGAAATTCATTAAAAGGACTGGCTGAAATAATACTTGCCAAGCATCGAAATGGCCCCATAGGCGATGTTATGTTGCGCTTCAGGGATGAGTTTGCCAAATTTACCGATATTGAAGATGATTATTTAGCCCCCTTAAGTGAGGAGGAAATGCAGGCTGCTGCCATAACAGTAGGATCGAAAATGAACAGTGACAAAAAATATTTTAACTCTGATGATTCAGACTTAAAGAAAAACAGTGATTTTAACAATGAGGTACCATTTTAATGGTTAGACAAAAATAAGTGAAGATTTTTAAGTACTACACTTTGAGATTGTAATCGGATTTTATACTTTTGTGCTTCCTATAAAAATAGGTGTTCAGCATACCTGGTGAGATGGGTGAGTGGCTGAAACCAGCAGTTTGCTAAACTGCCGTACTCGCAAGGGTACCGGGGGTTCGAATCCCCCTCTCACCGCTGGTACTTAACGAAGCCTGATGACTATTGCATCAGGGTTTTTTATTCATAGAGAGAGAGTCGAACGAAGCGTTGACCGGGGTCCGAACCTAGGAAGAGGTACAACGATTACTATCTGGACGGTATTTCATCGATACTTTATTCTTTCCCGTTCATGATGAAATAAAGCGTGCTAAAGCTGGCATAACGGGATAATTATCACATCGGGTTCATTCATTTGGGACGCATTATGCTGATGTGAAATAAACTATGTGTCTCGTGAAATCTCTTAGGAGTGTTTCTATTTTTCCCCGGTTTCTTTATCTGGTTGGTTATCTTTATTTTTTGCTTTGGGTTCTTTCTCTTTTATGCCTGCTTTGTTATCATCTTTTTCGTTAGTACTTCCTTTCAGAAAATCAGGAAGTTCCATACCAGCCTGTTTGAATAAGTCCTGTAATGGGGGTATAGCTCCCATCAAACTTGAAAAAAAGTTTGCTGTAGAAGAACCTTTTCCATCTTTTCCTCCTGTATCCCAAACGGTGACTTTGTCAATTTTCAGATTCTTGATTGCTTCAACCTGTGTTTTAACCAACTCGGGCAATTTATCGACAATCATCATCATTACTGCTTTTTGAGCATCGTTCCCGGCAGCCTCAACAAGTTTTTCAAAACCGACGGCCTGTTTACTCAGAATTTCAAATATACCTTTTGCCTGAGCTTCCATCTTCATGTAAATGGCATCAGCATCTCCTTTTGCATGCCTGCGGGTTTGCTCGGCTATAGCCTCAGCAGCAATTTCAATTTTTTGCTTGTCAATCTGGGTTGGAACAATGATATCAGCTATCTGAGTAGCTTTTTCTTTTTCAGATCTGCTCATTTCAGCTTCTCTTTCTGCAGCGTATGCTTCCTCCAGAGCCTTGGCCTGGCTAACTTTTTCAGCAGCTACTGCTTTTCTTTCTGCTTCTGCTTCCCTTTCCCTTCGTGTTGCATTAGAATTGGCTATTTGTATTGAAGCAGTATTTTCACCTTCTACTGCATTTGCATTGGCTGACGATACTTGTATTCTTTGATCAATTCCGTAACGAATTTTGTCACTCGCGCATCTATACCAATAAATTCTATCCCTGAAATATACGTTCCTGTGGATATTTTTTTAGAATGTCTTAATTTACCCCTGACTTCGTAAAGATGATTCCCCCAATCGGTAGCCGCTAATACGATCAGTCCTGTTTCGGTTTCGATAGGATATGGTGTTTCGAGCAAGATTCCGCCCCTACTGACGTCCAAAGCTATGCCCAAACCATTGGATATTAATTTGCCGGTTTTATCGAAT
>CAZWGG010000029.1:15621-17378 GCA_964633305.1 uncultured Bacteroidales bacterium | reverse complement strand
AGAAGCCAGAGGGACAGGAACAGATTATAGTGCAATTTTTGACGATGATATAGAAATTTCAGCGCTGAAAGAATTTTTAAGTAAAAAGCTTAGCTACTACATGATACCCTCTTTGTTTCAACGGATAAATGAAATTCCACTGACAGCAAATGGAAAGTTAGATAAGCAAAAGCTTAACAGTTACTTAAATACGCCTTATGTAAAGAGTAATTCAGAATTAAATTATATTGAAAAAAAAGTTTTAAAAATATATGCGAAAATTTTTCAAACCAACCTGATCAATATTGATGATGACTATTTCTATCTTGGCGGTAATTCTTTAAAAGCCATTGAATTAGCTAATGATATTCAATCTGAATTTAATAAAGAAGTTTATATACACGATATTTTTAATAATCCGTCAGTAAAAAAAATATCAAGGCTTATAGAATCTTTAGATATTTCAAATTCAGATATACCTAAAGCAAAAAGTATTAAGAATATACCATTATCAAGCGAACAGAAAAGAATATATGCTTTACAGACCTTTTCCCCTGCTTCCACGGCATATAATATTCCAATGGCCTATATATGCGACTCTTTACTTGACTACAAAAAATTCGAATCTGCCGTTAAAGATATAATTGAAAAACATGAAATTTTCAGAACAAGAATTGGGATTATCAATAATACAATTTGTCAGACATTTGATAAGGATAATAATATCAGTATTTCTGAATTAGAATATAATCATAGCGAAATACAACATTTTATCAATTCATTAATTAAACCATTCAATTTTGAGAAAGATTACCTTATACGCATATATTTTTGTATAGATAACTCAAGATCAAAGACACTGATATTCTGTGATATACATCATATTATTTTTGACGGGCATTCACTTGAAGTATTTGTGAAAGATTTGACACATATATATAAATATGGCAATATAAATAATTCATATCCGGAAGAATTGACATATAAAGATTATGCTATCTGGCAACAGAATGGCCTTCAAAATAAAACATTTAATCAGGATCGCGAATTTTGGATCAATGAATTTAAGAAAATCCCGGAAAATCTTAAGCTGCCCTTAGATTATGACCGTCCTTATGTACAAAACTATGAAGGTGATACTATTGCGTATCCTTTAGAAAAAATACGATCAAATCGGATTATTGAACTGTGTAAAAAAAATAAAATAACCAATAGTAATTTATTTTTGGCATTGTTTAAATTATTACTTTCCCAATGGTGTAAACAAGAAGAACTGGTAGTTGGAACTATAATTTCAAGAAGAAACAATAAAAATACCAAGCAATTAATTGGCCCTTTGATTAATACAATCCCAATTAAAAGTTCAATTCAAGAAAATATTCTTATTATTGATTTTGTATCTAAAATTCAATCCGAATTAAACCGGATTTTTCAACATCAGAATTTTCCCTTTGAAGAATTACTTGGAGAGCTTAAAATAGAAAAAGATTTTAGCAGGAACCCGTTATTTGATTGTTTATTTTTATATGATGATTTCACTATCGATGATTTTGAGTTGGATGGTGTTAAACTCAAAAGATACCAGGTAGAAAGGAATGTTGCAAAATTTGATCTGACCCTGCACATTCTAAAATCCAACGACCAATTTAGATGTTCTTTTAGTTTTAGTAATTCAATATTCAAACGAAGAACAATTGAAATTATATCCGAAATATTTTTAACCATAATAGATTTTGTTATAAACAATGGAGGAAATTCACAGGTTAAAGAGATACAAA
>CAZWGG010000029.1:0-15611 GCA_964633305.1 uncultured Bacteroidales bacterium | reverse complement strand
TAATATTTTTCGGTTATTTGAAAGAATGATAAAGAGATACAAAAATTCTTCAATCCATATACATTTGAGTCAAATAGGGAAATTCAACCATATAATAAAGATACCTGTCACCAGGAAGATGAAAAACTTTCAAATAATGAAGAAATTGAGCATAAAACCATACAACTTATTAAAAAATTTGTTTCAACAGACATTTTCGATAAAAATAAAAGCCTGTTTGACTATGGAATAGACTCATTTAAGATGATCCTCATTATTACAGCAATCAAAAAAGAATTTCAAGTTCAGTTATCTATAGAAAGTTTTATTAAAAATCCATCTTTGCGGAACCTCATTAAGTTAATTTCTTCTAATAAAAAATATTCTGAAAAAAAATCAACAAGCATTAAATATTTTTACTTTAATGAAAATGAGTTGTTTGGTACTATTTATCAAGCAGAGAATGTTAAAACTCGAAATTTTATTTTAGTATGCCCCCCGCTTTTTTGTGAACAAATTTATTCACACATCGCTATGCAGAACTTTATTGAAAGTTGTTCCATGAATGGTTACCATGTGTTTTATTTTGATTTTGCGGCCAGTGGCGATTCATTGGGGACAATTTCCAAAATAAGAATTCATGATTGGCTGAACAATATTGATGAAGCCATCAATTTAATAATGAATGAATATAAGCCTCAACATATTTTTGCAGTTGGAATACGACTTAGCGCTTCTTTCCTGTTGAAGTCGGTTCTGGTTAACAAACTTTCCGGTTTAATACTTTGGCATCCAATTATAAATGGCAAACAATATATAAGTCAAATAAAGAAAAGGCATAATAAATGGTTAAACGGATCTTATGCAAGAAAAAGATTATTTCACACTAAATTTGAATATCTTGGCTTTGAGATACCCCGAAAATTAAAGAAAGACTTAAAAACACTTGATTTTTATAATTCATTTAACGATTGCCAGGTCACTAAATTAATCATTGATAATCCATCTGAAAAAATTGATTTTGCCAAACTTAAATCAATAAATGCTGATGTAAAACAATTTTCGATTATAAACCAAAAGGATTTTAATTTTTGGATAAAGCAAAATAATAACGCTCTTAAGACATTAATTCCGGAAAATGAAATAAAAATAATTTTAACCTGGTTACAAAGCCTGAATGTATGAAAGAAAGTATTATTCAAATAGAAGAAAATAGTAACCAGGTCGGGATTATTACTTTCCCTCAAAGTGAACAAAAAATTGAAGATTATGCAATTGTATTTATAAATGCAGGTCTCATAAACCGTATTGGGCCTAATGGAATATATGTTAAATTGGCTAGAATTTTAGGAAATTATGGTTTCATGTCGGTTAGATGGGATTTTAGTCATAATCAATCATTAGGTCCCGGGGTTCATGATTATACATATAAGGAAACACAGGTTTCAGATACAAGGAAAGTCCTGGATTTAATAAATAAAAAGACAGGGATCGATAAATATATATTAGTGGGCTTATGTTCTGGTGCTGATAATGCTTTTTGGACAGCCCTTAAAGATGATAGAGTAAAAAAACTTTACTGCATTAACGGAAGTTTTATAAATAGCAATGATTTTAACCTGTTATATCCTTCTTTAGAGAAAAGCATTGCACAAAGATATTATAGAAAAAATCTGCTAAGCATAAATAAATGGATTAAAACTGTTAGAAATAGACGAGTAAATTCAAAGAAACTAATGGATAAGTTGAAAGAAGCTACTTCCAAAATCAATTTCAAAGAAGCAGATTTACATCTGTTAGATAAGAACTTGTCAGAGTTGAAAAATAAAAATGTATTCATTGATTTTATATATTCAGAAGGTAGTTTAGGGTATGAATTATATTTAAATTATTTAAAACCGGTTCTCGGAAAAGTTCAATATAGTTTTAAATTATTTAAAAACACAGATCATATTTTCACCCCCGTTTCTTCCCAAAATAAATTGATCAAATATATATGTTTTAATATTCAGAAAACTATACCAAAAGCCATAAAGTAACCAGGTATAAGATTTTACTATTCGTATCACGTATTATACATTACATTTAGATATTAAAGATGAAACTTATTACCAAATACATATCTCTTATTTTCAGAGATTATAAAAAGAATGTTAATCATTGGAGTATTATATTTTTAGGGATTATAATGGGTTGGTTAAGTTTACTATTATCGATGAATTACAACTTTTACGAAAGAAGCTATGATAAATTTCATAAAAACTATTCTAATATATACAGGTTAATAGCTCACAGCTATAGAAATGGAGAGATATATAATAAGTTGGCCATTGTACCTTATCCTAATGGGCCCAAACTTTATGAGGTTATGCCTGAAATAGAACAATATACAAGATTTCGGATACCTCGGGGAATAGCTGGTGAATTCCTTGTTAAACATGAAGAAAATGTTTTTCAGGAAGATGATATTTATTTTGCAGATGAATATTTTCTTGATATTTTCTCATTTGATATGATTAAAGGTGACCCTAAAAGTATAAAAGAGATTAACACCGTTATTTTAACAGAAAAAACCGCAAAGAAATATTTTGGAAATGAAGATCCCATGAATAAAACAATTAAAATAAAAAACAAATGGGGAGATCTTCTTTGTAGGGTTACCGGGGTTTTGAAGGACCTGCCGTCAAATACCCATTTTAATTTTTCAATGTTAGTATCTGTTGAAAGTTACATGTCCCTTGATGGAGACAGATTTTATAATAATTGGGGCGACCATAGCTGGTATGTATATTTTGTCTTATCACCCGGATGTGACCCGGTTAAATTGGAAGAAGGATATAGACAGATAATTTATGATAATCAACCGGCTTTCTTACACGAATATGATTTAAGGTATCCATTGCAAAAAATTAATGATGTATATTTCTGCAGGGACCATAAATGGGATTTGCCTTACAAAGGCAACCTTCAGTTAGTAAAATACTTAACCGCCTTTGGCATTTTATTATTTGTTTTAAGTTTTATCTGTGTACTTAATTTGTCGGTAATTCATATTTCAAAAAGAACTAAAGAATTATTTATAAGAAAATGCTCAGGGGCAAGTTTTCGTCAAGTCCTGGAAATGTTTTTTATTGAAAATATCATTTTTTTAGTTTTATCTTTTATTGTGGGCTTACTTTTGTTTTATGTCCTGATTTCTCCATTTGGACAGATAATTGGGAAAACAGTTCCGGTATATTTTTATAAAATAAAATTAATGTGGTTATACCTGCCAGCATTTATTCTTCTTACAATTTTTATTGCTACCCTTTATCAGGGTATTATGTATTTTCTATGTTATAAAAGGAAAAATGAAAAGATATTTGGTGTTATCAGGAATTCGTTAACAGTTTTTCAAATAAGTTTTTCCCTGGTATTTATTATTGGTACAATTGTATTTTATAATCAATTCCAGTTCATTACAAACCAGGAATTAGGTTTTAATAGTAAAAATATTTTAGTATTTCGAAGCCCTATAATGAATCTGAATGAAACCAATATTAACAGGTTAAAATCATTCATTAAAGAACTGGAAAATAAACAAAAATTTGTTAACCCTTCAACTTCAAATGAAATCCCGGGCAAGTTCATAGAATTTGCTGAGGCCAGTTTTATTCAGGATTTTCCGGATAACAAACAATTAATTTATTGGTTATTTACAAATCAAAACTTCCTGAAATTATACGGAATTGAAAAGATTTCAGGTGAATACTTCAAAGAAGATTTTAACAATAATAATCTTATTCTGAATTTAAAAGCATTAAAAACATTAGCGCCCAAAATTTCACCTGAAGATGCTGTTGGAAAACTTATAATGAGCAGAGGAAAGCAATATAAAATATTGGGAATAGTCAAAGATCATCATCAACAATATCTTAGAGAGGATATTATGCCAATAATTTATGAATTTTCAGAAGGTAAACATATTGATTATATTTCCGTGAAACTTACGAAAAAAGATCATACAGAGGATATAATGGAAATTAAAAACATGTATAAACATTATTTTCCGGATCAAAACTTCAACTATTTCTTTATTAAAGATTATTTTAATAATCAGTATAAATCGGAAATCAGGTTAGGAATAGCCTGTTTGCTTTTGTCCATTTTTGCTTTAATACTTGTTAGCTTAAGTTTAGTTGGTATAATCAATCACGCAATTTTAAATAAATTTAAAAGTATTGCCGTAAGAAAAGCGCTTGGCGCAAATAATATTCATTTATATTTTATTCTGTCAAAATCTTTAATTATCCAAATCGTCATAGCTATTTTAATATCCATTCCATGTGTATTTTATATATTAACCTCTTGGCTTAATAATTTTGCATATCACACACAATTAACCTTATGGCAATATGCTATAGGTATTATTATCATGCTTGTTATCGTTTTTGCAATGATTAATTCTTATATTATAAAAGCTATCCATCAAAACGTCACTGAAACTCTAAAATACGAATAAAACAATAAAAAATTATGATTCTAATTATAAATTCAGCCGGTGTCCTTGACTATTCCTTCAAAGAAGCCACAAAACATACTATTGAGCCGGATTGGAAAATACTGCCATATGGGCCGGCTGTTGTAATAAAAAATTTAAGAGATAATGGTTTTAAGACGAAATTGCTGGATTTGCGCAATGTTGTAAGCCCAATATTAAAAAAAATTCCCACGTTAAAAAATTTCCAGGATTATCTTGAACATGGTCAAACAAGCAAAGCAATACAAGAGTATATCGAAAAATCAATGAAATCTATCAATGATCTGGTATTACTGGAAAAAGTTAAAGTTATAGGAATATCCGTGTTTAGCTGGTATAATTATCATTATGCCCTGGTACTATCAAAGTATCTGAAAAACAATTATAACAACTTAAAAATATGCTTCGGGGGGCCTTATATAACACTTGAGAACCTTAATCTGCCGGAGTATGTGGATTTTTTCTTGAAAGGGGCTTCAAAATACAACTTTATAGCTTTATTAAACCATCTGATCAATGGCACAGAATTAGAAAAAGATATTAATGGAGTCGTGGATAAAAATAAAGCCCTATGCTATACCTATAGCCACCTATCTGCCGATGAAGAAGATTTTCCGGATTATTCGGATTTGAATCTTGACAATTACTTAAATCAAAATGTTAGTGGAATATATAATCCAGGAAAACCATTTCTGATATTTCCATATAGAATAAGTCTGGGTTGCAGTAACAACTGTTCTTTTTGCGAGGCCAGAACTATTAATACAATAAGCTATAAAAAAACATCGAAAATAATTGAGGACTTAAAAGAAATTCAAAAACTGGGAGACAATATTTTTATAAGGTTTACTGATGATAGTTTAAATAGTGATGCGAAAAAGCTAGACGAGGTATTAGATTTTATTATAGAATCTAAAATGAAAGTAAAGTTCTGGGCATACCTTAAATTTAAAGGAATGGACCCAAAGCTAATCAAAAAACTTAAAAAGGCTGGTTGTGCCATCGTTTACTGGGGACTGGAAAGTTTTAGTCCAAAGATGATAAAAATATATAACAAAAATCTTAATTTGGTACATACTACAACTATTTTAAAAGAATCTTCAAAAATTGGCATAAATAACCGGGTTGCCCTAATCGTAAATGGGCCCGGTGAATTATGCGAAGATTTTTATTTGACATTAAAGAATGTCAAAAAACTATTAAACGAAAAGAATATTTATTTTGTTTTTAATTATTTCAGGCTGGAACCGAAATCCAATATGTATCATAATCCGGAAAAATTTGGAATAACAATAGATCACCATATTGATCTAAAAGATATTTATTACCATGAAGGAATAAGATATTATGAAAATGGTTTATCGCCAGGGGAATTTGCTGAAAGATGGCAGAAAGTCACTTTCCAGTATGAAAAATTAAAATCTTTTGCTTCTAAAATTGAAAGATTTACATTATTAAGGCCAGTTTTTCCAATAGGTTTGTTATACCTTTTACACAACTTTTATTATTTTATTTACCGGTTAATGAAAAAACCTAATTATTTACGACATTTCCCATGTAAGGAAATTGAAATTTCTATCGATGGGATCTAGGCTTTTTTGTTTTATTTTTATTCTTTGTTCAATATGATGTTCCACTACAACTGTTATTCCATTCAATATCCAGGGCCCTTATCTCCATGGAATCTCGCGGATCAAAACTTGTCAGGATATAATTAGCAGGCCTAATAATAAGAGTTTTCCAATCGTAAATAGTTGATTTTTATAAACATAAAATACAACACCTCGAAGGATTCATAAATGTTAATATTTTTTCGTAATTTTGCACTTTAATTGAAAGACAACTATTTTTTCAAGAATGGAAGGTACCAGAATATTGTACATAGCTCAAGAAATATCCCCTTATTTGCCCGAATCAGAGATGTCACTAATTGCCAGGAATTTACCGCAGGGTATTCAAGAACGGGGGAGAGAGATTCGAACATTTATGCCCAAGTATGGATGTATTAATGAACGACGAAACCAGTTACACGAAGTAATCCGACTTTCCGGGATGAATATTATAATAAATGATTCTGATCATCCATTAATTATTAAAGTAGCATCCATACAAGCTGCAAGAATGCAGGTTTATTTTATTGATAATGAAGATTATTTCCAAAGAAAACATATGTTAAAGGATGGAAGCGGTAATTACTTTGAAGATAACGACGAAAGGGCAATTTTTTTTGCCCGCGGCGTAATTGAAACCGTTAAAAAATTACAGTGGGCACCGGATATTATCCATTGTCATGGATGGTTTACCAGTTTAATACCTCTGTATATAAAAAAAACAAATTTTGACAATCCGCTTTTTATGGATTCCAGGGTGGTTATTTCAATTTATGATGATGAATACACTAAACCATTAAATAATTCGTTTAAACGTAAATTAGAATCAGAAGGTATTTCAAATAATGACCTTGCTCCTATTACTGTACCAAATTATGTTAACCTTTGTAAATTAGTAGTTAATTTGTCCGATGGAGTTATAATGGGAAGTAATAAAATAAATAGTGATGTTGAAAAATACATTAAGGAAGAATCGGGGAAACCATATCTTTCATATCATGGCAGTGATACATATATCAACGCATATTCAGAGTTTTATGATAAAATTTTAACAGCAACAGTTAATGATTAAGGTAAGATTTTTCATTTCCGGCAAATATTTTTCTGGAATATTTAAAAACGCATGTAAGGCAATATTAATAGCATTTATTATAATTGTAAGTTGTGATGAAGATCCATCCCAATTAGGATTGCAAATACTGCCTGATAACGATAATATAGATTTACAGGAAATTGATACGATAACAATTGAAGCGTATACAGTTGGCCCTGAAAAAGTTCCTACTGTAAGAAAAGGTGTAATGCCAATAGGGTATTTTCACGATCCTGTTTTTGGTAATTTAGAAGCTGACTATTTAACACAGTTAACTCCAATTGGTTATAAGAATTTTGGTTCTAATCTTGTTATTGATTCTGTTTTTCTTGAATTAGATTATCTTGATTTTATAGGCGATAGTACATTGATACCCCAACTTGAAGTTTACAACCTCACAAGCAAGTTGGATGATTCGGTATATTATTCAGACACTGATCCGAGTGGTTTGCACGATGGGTTGAACTTGTCGGTTTCAAATACTTACAGGCCCGATACCACCTATACGGTAAGAACTGTATTGGATAATGAAATTGGGACATCTATGTTAACTGAACATGTTGATGATAGCTCGTTTTTTTTAAATGACACTGTATTTGATGATAATTTCTATGGCTTTTATATTACAACAAATCCAATAGAATCTGAAAATATCTTATTGTATGTAAATAATACCAGGTTAGTAATATATTATCATTCAGATACCGACACTTCATCATATACTTTTTATTCTGAATTCCAATATTTTATCCCGGATGTATCTGTTGATATGTTTAATCATGATTATTCTGGTTCTCAAATACAACATTTAAATGATTTTTCTACGCAAGACGAAAAAATTTATGTTCAATCATTGGGGGGGACACAGGTAATTTTGAAGTTTCCATATTTGGATATTTTAAAAGATGAACTGGGACAAATATCGGTTAACAAGGTTGAAATGTTTATTCCCCTTGCAGATAGCAGTAATGAAGATGAACTGACTGAATATCCTCCTCCTTTTAATTTGGGCTTACGAATAATAAATGATGATACTGAGTTTTTACCTGATGATATAGTTGATGTCTATACAGACCCTGTTACCAGGCAATCGAAGACCATAAACTATTTAAATGGACAATATAATAATGATATAAAAGGATATAAATTTTATATAACCGGCTATTTTCGAGATTATTTCAATGATATTATTACGTCTAACGAGCTTCGGTTATATGCGGCTTGGCTTAATTCATCCACTGGCCATAGCGATTATAGAATTGCATCACTTGACCGGGTTATTTTAGCAAGCATGGTAAATCCGGATAGGAAAATTACTCTAAAATTTATATACACGAAACTTTAAAATTACATACATATGTGTGGAATTGTCGGTTACATTGGTGACAGAGATGTATATCCAATTTTAATAAATGGGCTGAAAAGGCTTGAATACAGGGGTTATGACTCAGCCGGGATATCTATCTTAAATAGTTCTCTAAAAGTATATAAACGCAAGGGTAAAGTAAGCGAATTAGAAAATTATATTCAGTCTGAAAATTTAACCGGAAAAATAGGTATCGGACATACAAGGTGGGCCACACATGGAGAGCCAAGTGATATAAATGCACACCCTCATGTTTCTATGCAAGGTAAGTTTGTGCTTATTCACAATGGGATAGTAGAAAATTATGCACGGCTAAGAGAAAGATTAGAACACAGGGGTGTTACTTTTAAAAGCGATACAGATTCTGAAGTACTTGTCAACCTCATTGAATATATTTATATAAAAGGCCAGGTAAATGCAGAAATTGCAGTACGTCTGGCTTTAACTAAAGTAATAGGTGCGTATGGTTTGGTAATAATGTGTACTGATGAACCAGATAAATTAATAGCAGCAAGAAAAGGAAGTCCTCTTGTTATAGGAGTGGGAAATGAGGAATATTTTTTGGCGTCTGATGCAACGCCTATAGTTGAACATACAAAAAGTGTAATTTATTTAAATGATGATGATGTCGCTATAATTACAAAAGGAGAGTTGGTACTTAAAACAGTTCGTAATGACAAGCAAACACCTAAGATTCACCAATTGGACCTTGATATTGGTGAGATAGATAAAAATGGGTACGATCATTTTATGCTTAAAGAAATTTTTGAACAACCACGATCTATACTTGATACTTTCAGGGGAAGAGTTTCCGGGGATTTTTCTTCTTTACATCTTGGCGGGTTATATCATGTAATGGACAAACTTATTGAAACAAAACGGATAATAATAATTGGTTGTGGTACTTCCTGGCATGCAGGTTTAGTTGGAGAATACCTTTTTGAAGATTTAGCCCGTATTCCTACTGAGGTTGAATACGCTTCGGAATTCAGATACAGGAACCCAATAATTACTAAAAGTGATATTATTATCGCAATTAGCCAAAGTGGAGAAACTGCTGATACCCTGGCTGCTATAAAGCTGGCCAGAGAGGCCGGGGCACTTGTTCTTGGAATTTGTAATGTTGTAGGCTCCAGTATTCCCAGGGAAACTGATGCAGGAGTATATACACATGCAGGGCCTGAAATAGGGGTTGCCTCTACTAAGGCTTTTACTGCCCAGGTAACCGTTTTAGCTATGATGGCAATTCTATTGGGAAGAAAGCGAAATGTTTTATCTGAAGCAACATATATTGAGATGATAAAGGAGCTTACAAAAATTCCGGAAAAAATTGAAAAGATTTTGACATTTAATGATAATTTCAAAACATTAGCTTCACTGTATAAAAAGGCTAATAATTTTTTGTATTTGGGCAGGGGATATTTTTTCCCGGTTGCTTTGGAAGGTGCATTGAAACTTAAAGAAATTTCTTATATTCATGCAGAAGGTTATCCTGCAGCAGAGATGAAACATGGGCCAATAGCCTTAATCGACCAGAATATGCCCGTTGTTGTTATTGCAACAAAAGATTCTTCTTATGAAAAAATTGTGAGTAACATTCAGGAAGTTAAGGCCAGGAACGGAATTGTTATAGCAGTGGTTACAGAGGGGGATACTATTATCAAAGATATGGCCGATCATGTTCTGGAAGTACCTAATACAAATGTTGTATTTTCTCCATTGCTTGCAGTAATTCCTTTGCAACTACTTTCCTATCATATTGCTGTTATGAGGGGTTGTAATGTCGATCAACCAAGAAACCTGGCAAAATCAGTTACCGTTGAATAGTTAACGTTTTATATACTGGGTTTCGTAATATTTTTCATAATCGCCTGAAAGAACATGGTCTAACCAGATTTTACTAGCCAAATACCAATCAACGGTTTTAGTTAGTCCTTCCTCGAAACATAGCGAAGGCTTCCAGTTAAGTTCGTCTTGTATTCTCGAAGAATCAATTGCATATCTAAGATCATGTCCTGCCCTGTCTTTTACAAAAGTAATTAACTTCGCTGATGAACCAGGGATCCTACCAAGTTTATTATCCATTATTTCACACAATTTATAAATCAAATCAATGTTTTTCCATTCATTATTACCCCCAATGTTATACGTTTTTCCGATTTTACCTTTGTGAAATATCAGATCAATGGCATTGGCATGGTCTTCAACATAAAGCCAATCACGAATGTTTTCTCCTTTTCCGTATATAGGTATAGGTCTTTTGTTTAAAATATTGTTTATAGAGAGAGGTATTAATTTTTCAGGAAATTGATGAGGGCCATAATTATTACTACAATTAGATACTAATACAGGAATATTGTAAGTGTTGTAATAAGCTCTCACAAAATGATCGGAACTGGCTTTTGAAGCCGAATACGGACTTTTAGGATCATAGGCTGTTGTTTCAGCAAAATATCCTCCATCTTCGATTGAACCATACACTTCATCAGTTGAAATATGATAAAATACCTTATTATTGATATTTGAATTCCATGTCTTTTTTGCTGCATTAAGCAGGTTTACTGTGCCTATAATATTTGTATGTATGAAATCATTCGGATTTGCTATTGACCGGTCTACATGCGATTCGGCAGCAAGATGGATCACAGCATCGAAATTATAGGATGCAAATAAACTTGAGACGGTTTCTGGATTTGTAATATCACCCTTAACAAATTTGTAGTTTGGCTTATGCTCAATATCTATTAGATTTTCAAGATTCCCTGCATATGTAAGTTTATCTAAATTAATAATTTGGTAGTGTGGATATTTATTAACAAATAATCTGGCCACATGAGAACCGATAAATCCTGCTCCACCGGTAATTAGAATGTTTTTTTTCATCTTTATGAAGGGGTTTGAATGATCAAGTTGTTGTGTTTTTATTCTCTTTTCTAATGAATTTTTCCCAGTTCCATGCCGAAAGAAGAGTTTCTTCTAATGTTTTTTCTGTTTTCCATCCCAATTCTTTATTTGCATAAGCAGTGTCTGCATATACCTTGTCAATATCTCCAGGTCTGCGATCAACTATTTTGTAATTAACCTTTACGCCTGTTACTTTTTCGAAAGCTTTAATAATGTCAAGTACTGAAAAACCTTTTCCTGTTCCTAAGTTAAAAATTTCGAAATCACTTATGTTTTTATTCTCTATTAACCGGCGAATAGCTACTACGTGAGCTTTTGCCAAATCAACAACATTTATATAATCTCTTATTCCAGTACCGTCTGGCGTATTATAGTCATTTCCAAAAACTTTTAACTCCTTACGTATTCCATATGCTGTTTGAGTTACATAGGGCACTAAATTTAATGGAACTCCAATTGGTAATTCACCTATTAAAGCTGATTTATGTGCTCCTATCGGATTGAAATATCTTAAAGATATGGCCTTAATATTTTTATAAGCATGAATTGAATCCTGAATAATTTCCTCCGATATCTGCTTGGTATTTCCATACGGTGAATTTGCCTTTTTTATAGGGGCGCTCTCGGTAACCGGTAAAATATCTGGTTGACCATACACAGTGCATGATGACGAAAAAACCATGTTTTGGATACCAAAATTTCGCATGGCCATGAGCAGGTTTATTAACGATTCAATATTATTATGATAATACTCAAGGGGTTTATCTACTGATTCACCTACAGCTTTAAGTGCAGCAAAGTGCACAATTGCTTCGAGTTGAGAATATTTTTCACATAAATCAAAAATTTTTTGTTGGTTACATAAATCAAAATTTTCAAATAGAGGACGTTTACCAGTAATTTTTTCAATTCCGTCCAAAACCTCAATTCTTGAGTTTATAAGATTATCAACAATTATTACTTCAAATCCGGCCTCAATTAATTCAACTACTGTATGTGAACCGATATAGCCTGTACCTCCGGTTACAAGAACCTGTTTCATGATAGTTTTTTTACCGTGTTAATTTCAAGTTTATATTTTTCTTTGCTTTCCGGACAAACAGCAATTCCCGACTTGTTAAAGTGAAGCTTATGTCCGAACTCACTCATCCAACCCACCTGTCTTGCAGGGTTTCCAACAACCAGGGCGTATGATGGCACATCCTTTGTAACTACAGCGCCTGCCCCTATAAATGCAAATTCACCAATATTATTGCCACATATAATTGTTGCGTTAGCCCCTATAGAAGCCCCTTTTTTTACAATAGTTTTTTCGTATTGATCTTTTCTTATAATTGCACTTCTTGGGTTTGTTACATTAGTAAATACCATAGATGGGCCTAAGAAAACGTCATCTTCACAAATCACCCCGGTGTAGATGGAAACATTATTTTGAACCTTTACATTTCTTCCAAGTATAACATTGGGTGATATAACAACATTTTGGCCAATATTACATTGTTCACCAATTATGCATCCGGTCATAATATGAGAAAAATGCCAAATTTTTACTCCTTTTCCTATATTACACCCATCGTCTATTATGGCTGTTTCATGTGAATAATAGTCTTTTTTCATGTCTCTTTTCGTATAAATTCTTTAACACAATGTATAATATACTCCAGTTGAGAAGTTTCAAGTTCAGTATGCATAGGCAATGATAGTACAGATTTACACAGTTTTTCGGTAACAGGAAAATCTTTATCTTGATAGCCAAGATAAGTAAATGCTTTTTGACGATGCAACGGAACGGGATAGTATATCATTGAGGGTATACCTTTTAATTGTAAAAAATTTTTAAAATTGTCTCTGTTAATTCCATCTAACCTAATAGTATATTGATGAAATACATGGCTTGAATAAGAGGCTCTTGCAGGAATATGAACTCCTTCAATGTCAATTAATTCTTTATCATAAAAGTTGGCAACTGCTTGTCGTGCTTTGTTATAACCATCTAAATATTTTAATTTTACCGTCAATATTGCAGCCTGAATTGTATCAAGACGAGAATTGACACCAATCAAATCATTATAGTATTTTGTTTTCATACCGTGATTAGCAATAGTACGGATTTTTTCTGCCAGGAAGTTGTTATTTGTAAAAATTGCCCCACCATCTCCATAACAAGCCAAATTTTTTGAAGGGAAAAAAGATGTACAGCCAATATTTCCTATGGCACCTGCTTTTTTAGTTTTTTTATCATTAGTTATGTACTCTGCTCCTGTTGCCTGGGCTGCATCTTCAATTATATACAAATTATTTTCATGTGCAATTTTAATTATTTCGTCCATATTAGCGCATTGTCCGAATAAGTGAACAGGAATTATTGCTTTTGTTTTTTTTGTTATTGCCTTTTTAATGGCTTCGGGCTGTATATTGAATGTGTAGGGATCAACATCAACAAGAATTGGTTTTAAGCCAAGTAAAGCAATAACTTCAACGGTTGAAATAAATGTAAAATCGGGTGTGATTACTTCATCTCCTTGTTTCAGGTCAAGCGCCATTAAACTTATTTGCAGGGCATCTGTTCCATTTCCACATCCAATTACATGGTTAATGTTTAAGTCGTAAGCTAATTCTTTTTCAAATTGTTTGATTTGAGGTCCCTTAATGAATGCCGCAGAATCAATTACTTGTTGAATTGCTTTATCAATTTCCGGTTTTATTTTATCATATTGGGTTTTCAAATCAACCATTCTAATTTCTTTCATTATAAACAGAATTTTAAAAAGATATATAAGCGCTAAGATAACTTTTATAGAGGAAATGACATAATAATAACTCATAAGAAAGGCCCACGGGATTATAAATTTCATAAAAACAAACTTGAAGTCATTACGGTAATAACCGGAGAAAAATTGATTATATTTTTTATTAATTTTGAAAATTTGATATTAGAAAAATTTTTATCCTTGGATATTATAAAATATATAAAAGAGTTGGTCATTAAGAATGAGTGTATTATTCTTCCGGGATTTGGAGGATTTGAAACTTATTATAAACCTGCTAGCCTCGATAAACAAGCAGAAACGTTGATGCCTCCTTCAAAGCAGATTGTCTTTCGTAATGATTATAAAGTTGATAATGGGATTTTAGTAAATTATATTAAAATAAAAGAGAAAGCTGATGCAGATGAGATTCGGAAAGCTATAGATGATTTTGTCCGGGAAATTACTACTAAAATAGATATGGAAGGCAGATTTGATTTGGATGGAATAGGAACGCTTATAAAAAATAATGATGGTAAGATATTATTTAAAACATTGGAAGATGTAAATTACCTTATTGATTCTTATGGATTATCTAAACTCAAACTTCCTAAAGACAAGGTAGATCAAGAAATCTATAAAGCTGAAGAAGACATACAACAAGCTGTAACTCATCAAGGGTCCTTTAAACCATTATATTATCTGGCAGCTTTTATGACATTTGTTGCTATAATTTTAATTTTGGTGGGAAAATATGATCTTATTGACAAAGTGAAAAGTATCTCTGTACAAGATAATTTAAATGAATCAAGCAGTTCGAAAAAGATTGTCTTTGGAACCAGGAGGATGCTAACACCAGATACAATCAATGGTGCTATTGGACGAGATATTAACGAAAGTACATTAAAGAAAAATGCTTTGTTATATAAGGAAAAAACCATTGTCAACGATGAAAACAACGATAGTGATAAGCAAAATGCTTACTATAAACAATTTAAAGAATTTCACATTATAGTAGGAAGTTTTATTAAGAAGGATAATGCATTAAATCAAATTAGTAAACTTAGAGATAAAGGATATGAGCCTACTCTTCAAAAAACTGAAGACGGATTTTATCGGGTTGTTCTTAATACATTCACAGACAGAAATTTAGCACTCCAGGAATTGAAAAAATTTCGAGAAGGACTTGGAAATTCAGTTTGGATTTTATGTATTTGAGAAATCAGATTTTTATTTTTTTAACTCTAACCTTTTCTCTATTGTATCAACTAATATAAGCAGAGTAAATATTCTTTATTCCATCTTCAAGAGAGATTTTTTCATTCCATCCAAGTTTATTTATTTTTTTTACACTTAACAGTTTTTGAAAAGTTCCGTCTGGCTTTGAAGTATC
>CAZWGG010000028.1:0-17427 GCA_964633305.1 uncultured Bacteroidales bacterium | reverse complement strand
ATTGTCCCAATATTTCTTCAGATACCTGACCCTTTACATTCGCTTCTCCAATTTTCACAAAAGTATATTCCAAACCCAACTTTTCAAGTTCACTCTTAACTACCATTTGGCAGCGTATACAAACCATATTTTTAATGAATATTTTCAATAAAATATATTAGATGTTACAATCAGCAATAGATCTTACAATCAGTAATAAAATATTGATATTATTTCATGCTATAAAGGTAAGGCTATAAATCCAAGAATGTATTACGCAGTTTTATTTATTAGTTACATCATTCACATCTTTTGAAATAATCTATTGTAAATAAAGGACTTGTTGAGTATAGAAGTGGAGTTTCTAAAATTCAATAAGAGCTTGAACTAAAAGCGTTAGTGTTTTTTATTAGAGCAATAAGGGTAGTAAAACCTAATGCCAAAACCAATATTTCTAATGTCATATCTTAAAATACAATTGAGATGCCGAGAGTATATTACCTGTCTTTACCCAACCAATGAGCAAAAAACAATCTTTTTTTTGGAGTGTTAATTCTCTCACTCTGTTCATCAACTGATTTGATATCTTCAATGGAATAAAATGCTTTTGGATTAAATAGTTTAATTAAAGTAATTATGCTATTAATTCTGGTTCGCTGAACTATTAGAAAAATAATATGTACTTTTCCTTGGTTACTATCTGCTTCAACAGAAGTTGTAGTTAATCCATTGCTATGTAGTTTATAAATCAGTTGTGAAGCATCTACCTGAGTAACTATTCGTATCATTTGAATGCCCATGGCAAATTTTTCTTCCAAAATAAGGCCAATATAATTTCCTGCTGCAAAACCTGACGCATAGGCGAAATAACAAGCAACATTATCAATATTTTTCATTATTCTGGTTATAGCAATTAACCAAATTAAGATTTGAAAAAAACCTAAAACAGGTGCTAAAATTTTATCGCCTTTTGTTATGTAAACAATACGCAATGTATCAATGGTTACATCCACTATTCTTGCTGCAAAAATCATAAAGGGCAACAAAACATAGGTAAACCAAAAAGTATCAATAAAAGAAATATCCATAATTCATTAGTTTTTTATTAAAACCATTTCTTTTTTCTCGATTGCTATTTCTATTGTTGAATCATTCATGTTTTTTGAGTTACTGAAGGATATTTCTCATGATGTATGAGCTGTAATCCTTAAGAATTGGTTTATAATTACCTGCGAATAATAATGATGAAATGATATGATCTGCGGTGGCACGATTACAAGCCGTTGTAATATTGTATACCATTGCAATTCGTAAAAGTGCCTTTACATCAACATCATGAGGCTGCTGTTGCATCGGATCCCATAAGAATATTAAAATGTCAATATTGCTTTCAGCTATCATCGCACCAAGTTGCTGGTCACCGCCTAAAGGGCCTGATTTCAGTTTCTTTATATCTATGTGCCCTTCACTTTTTTCGTTGACTTTCTTAATGAGTAATTTTTCTACCAGGTCGCCCGTAGTTCCAGTGCAAATTAAATGGTGAACGGAAAGTTTATCCCAATTCCATTCTACCCACTCCAATAAGTCTTTTTTTCTGTTATCGTGGGCTACCAGAGCTATACGTTTCCTATTATTCATATTTTTGCTTTATTTATTTTTTATACTCGCTAATAAGAATTATTCTACATGCGAGCTGTGACAATTTCCAGTCCTTTGTTATTGCCTTATTATTCTCTATATAAATGACTTTGAAATGTTTTGATACCGGAACATTTGTCAAACGACACAAAGTGACCGCTTTATTTATTGCTACCTCAAAATCGGTTTGTTCTATAATTCCAATTCTTGGTAAAACATTACTTGCGTAGAATTTTAATTCCAGTTCGGAAATGCAATTAGCAAACCACTCCATCTCTGAGCTTAACATCTGACTTTTGTAATATTCAATAAGCATAATATTTAGTTTTAATCAGATTTTACTTTTTGATTGTCAATCTTTTTCAGATTTTTGAATAAAGCCACTTCTTCCGGGCTTAAATTGACAGGAACTTTAATATTAATTCTCACCAGTAAGTCGCCAAATTGATTGGGTTTTCCATAAACAGGCATTCCATTACCTTTAAGTCTTAGCAGGCGATTATTCTGTATTCCTTTCGGAATATTCATTTCAACTTTTTTTGTAAGGGTAGCAACAGATAATTTCCCTCCAAGAACAGCTGTGTAGAAATCAATATCTGATTGAATAATAAGATCATCAGCCTTTCTTTCGAAAACGTTGTGGGGCAAAACAATGATGTTTACATAAATATCTCCGCGTTCTCCACCATTAAAAGCTTGTCCGCCTTTATTTTTAATACGCAGTTGTTGTCCGTAATAAGCTCCCGGTTTTGTTGTTACACGAAGTTTCTCATTGTTAATTTGAATAATTCCTGATGTTCCATGATAAGCCTCTGCTAGTGTTATTTCCATATCGGCCTGTACATCGTAACCAGCTGATTTTCTTTGAGAATTCTGTTTGCCGAATATGTCTCCATAGGAGCCAAACAAATCAGAGAAGTTACCCTTCCCAAAAAATTGGGAAGGGTCGCCTTCAAAATTATATGTTTGTCCTTTGTTGTTTTGTCTTTTACTGAATTGAGATGGGTCAAAATCCTGGCCGGCACCTTCGAATTGTTTCCAGTTTTCTCCCCATTGATCGTATTTTTTTCGCTTCTCAGGATTACCTAGAACTTTATGAGCCTCACTTACCTCCTTAAATTTTTCTTCGGCGAGTTTGTCACCCTGATTTTTATCGGGATGGTATTTAACTGCCAGCTTTCTATAAGCTTTCTTAATATCTGGCTGAGTAGCATTTTTTTGCACTCCTAATATGACATAATAATCTCTCATTCATTATATGTTTTTTACTATGAGACCAATTATAAAACGCTAAACGAATGCCCGGTACTGCGCTACTACCTAATTTTTTAACAAAAAATTGTTGTCAGGAACATGTAGTTTAACAATCTTTCTGGCAAAATTAATCCACAGTGGACTTATGAACAAAGTAAGAGCTATGGTGCTAATAATTAGTTGGTAGCTATAAATCGTGATAATACCAGAATAATAACCTGTTGATCCTAGAATAAAACTAAACTCTCCTATTTGTGACAATAAAGCACCAGCGTACAAACTTAATTTCCAGTCTTTACAGAAAAGACGCATTATTAGTATGTTTATGGCGTTATTTACAACAAAAACAATGAGTACAAGTGAACCAATTATAATTGCATTCGCTTTTAAAAATTGTAAATCAATTAACATTCCCACCGAAACAAAGAACAAAGCCACAAACATTATCTTAAAAGCATGCAGGCTATTGTGTACCCATTTTGTTGATTTTGTGGATGATAAAATAATACCGGCAATAAATGCCCCCAATGCAGAAGACAACCCAAACAGTGCTGTTACAATAGAGAACCCGAAACATAGTGTAAACGCAACAAAAACCTGGACCTCATGATCTTTGCTGATATAGCTCATGAATGGCAGTCTAATTTCTTTCTTTATTAAAACGTAAATAATGATTCCTATAATTAACAAACCGCCAATAATTTGTTTTATGATTTCGGTTATTTCAGGCTTGCTTCCTCCCAGGTAACCCATAATGATAAGCATCGGCACAATTAAAATATCCTGCGCTATAAGCACCCCCAGGACATTTTGCCCCACTTTAGTAAATAACTCATTCCTTTCTTGTAGCAATTTCACAATAACCGCTGTACTACTCAAGCTGATAACAAATCCTAACAGAATTACCTGGTTAATTTCCCAATTAAAAAATTTACCCAACAACCAAACTACTACTACACTAAATACTATTTGAATTAATGTTCCGATTATTGATACCTTCCAGTTTGTAATTAAACTAGGTAAGTGAATTTCCATTCCTACAAAAAACAATAATAAAACAAGCCCCAGTGAACCGAGATTGGTAATCAAAATTTCATCTGTTACTAGTTTAAAACCATATGGCCCTACCAACACACCTACAATAAGGTAAGTGACTATGGAGGGTTGCTTAAATACCTGTAATACAAAACACACAAAAATGATTACCATTGAGAGGATAACAAATTTTGACAGAACAGTGTCAATGATAATTGTTGCTATCATGTTTAGTTTTGTACTTTAATCTGAAAAAATACGTTGGTAGAATACCTACTGTGCATGCGTTGTAAAACCTTTCAATGCCTTTCCAAGTTCTTCTAAATCATGGTTTAGTTTATGTTTAAACGAATCCCATTTTTCTGATCCGTCAGACTTATATTCCTCTATTCTTTTTTTAATTTCATTCTTTCTTAATTCCAATTCGGCCATTGTTTCCTCGTATTTCACTTTTATTTGTTCTGAACTGAACACCGAAGATAGTTTTGAATCACCAGCCTCATTGTTTTTAATATTTTTTAATTCATTTTTGTCATTTTCAATCTTTATAAGTGATTCTTCCAAAGCAATATTCAATTTTTGTTTTGCTTCCGAAACTTCTTTTTTAGCAACCTTTAATTTAATTTTTGCTTCGTCAAGTTTTTTTTCCAGCTTTTCGCAATTTGTCAAATCCTCACCTTTAACAAAACCCTTTACGGTTAAATGTTTTAAAATTATTTTTTTCATTTTTTTAAATTTTGTGGATACATTTATTACCTATAGCAAGGTACGATATATGCCAAATTAAGCTATTACATAACCTTGATAATAAATTACATCATTCACACATATTACAGTGTGTATTTCATTGATTTTTAATTCATACAATAATGCTGCTTATTTTATTACGTGGTACGATGGCAACAATACATAAGTAAACCAGAAAGAATCTATAAAAGTTAAGTTCATCATTGAATTGTTTCTATCAAAACCATTTCTTTTTTCTAAAGAAAACTAGAAGGCCTGTGCAGATTAAGAGAGCCATCAACCAAAATATGGGGTATGAATATTTAAATTCAAGTTCCGGGAAATATTTAAAATTCATGCCATATATACCCGCAAAAAATGTTAATGGAATAAAAATGGAAGCAAACATTGTTAACACCTTCATTACTCCATTCATTCTGCTATTGATTGTTGCGTTATAAATACTTAATTGATCCGAGGTCATATCGCTATATAATTCAATGGTATCAATGGAATGGGTTACCAATTCGTTTAAGTCTTTTAAATAGTGAACATTCTTTTTTTTGAAAAAGGAGTTTTCTGATTTTAACAGATGCATCATTAAATCATTGACTGGGCGTATTGATTTTCTTAGAAAATTTAGTTCGGTTTTTAAATTGTAAATTTCTTCAGCAATTTTAGCATCTGTTTTTAGAAATATTCTGTCCTCCAGGTTTTCCACTTTACTGCCAATGGTTTCTATTAGCAGGGTATAATTATCCACAATAGTATCCATTATGGCATAAGCCAAATAATCGTTATCGTTTAACCGGGCTTTGCTTTTTTTATTTCGGATTCTCTGCCTGACGGGTTCAAAAATATCCCCTTGACGTTCTTGTAAAGTAATAACAAAATGTTTACATAAAATTATTGTTATTTGTTCAGCTATAATTTCATTTGCCTTGGTATCAAACTGCAACATTTTTAAAATAAAAGCATCATATTTTTCTCCGTCTTCATATTTAGGGCGTTGGTCGGTATTTAAAATGTCCTCCAATAAAAGTGGATGAATATCAAACAATTCTCCAATTTCTTGCATCATTTCAGTATCATGTATCCCATAAATATTAATCCATGTAACGCCTTCATTTTTAATTTTTGAAGTGATTTCATTAATTGATAGAAGTTCTCTTTCAATCAGGTTTTTTGGATTATATTCCATGACCTGAATTACTGGCTTCTCCATATTTTTCTTCCCAATGAAAATAAGAGATCCTGGTGCCTTACCTTTAGCAGCGGAATGGTCTTTAATAAATCTAGCCATATTTTGAAAGAATCAAAAAATTAGTGCTTTAAACCAAAAGTAATTTGGGGTATAAATAAATTATCGAATTGGGCTTTTTACAACTTATACTGTTAATAGCTTAAGTGTTCAACACTTAATTAGCTTCAAAAAAATCAAACTCATCTTCCAATATTCTTGTTAGCATTTTATTTGAAAGTCTTAACAAATATATTTTATCAGATGTTTCCCATCTAATTGCACTTACTTTCTTCTTTTTATTATTGGTAAACTCAATAATAGCATTACTAAACCCGTTGGGGTAAACAAGCTTAACTTGTTTTTTTAATTCATCATTCAAGGTATCGTAATCCTTTATTACACTTAATTTTGAAGTTTCCATATTTTTTAATTTTAAAAGATATGTAATAAAGTTACAGACCTAAACGCAATACATTGTTACAAAATTCTGGTAATAAGCTACATCATTCACACTTTATCCGAATATCCGGAGAAGAATGAGATATAATAAATTTGATAAAGAAAATTTCTTCTTATTCTTTCATAGGTAAGTTATGTATTTCACCAAAAAACGGTGTCCTTTTTTCTTCAACACATTTAACAGCGTAAAGATACATGGCAGCACTCCATGTTTGCCAATCCTGTCCCTTCGGTTGTCCGTCCTGTGCTTTTATCCATTCGTTAAACCCAAATTTTAAGTCTTCATCAATGGAACATTTCATTAGATTAGTAAGACTAAAAAGTTTTTTTTCAGCAAGTTTATATCTTTTTGCAGCTACCAGGGCTGCAATATATATTCCGCAAATAAATGGCCATATACCTCCATTGTGATATTCACCAGGATTGTTATATTGTGAATATCGTTCATGCCAGTCGGGATCGGTTGGCTTTATAAATGGAAAGAAATTAGGAGGGAGGTCTGCTGCAAGTTCTTCTTTTTTTTGCATGGTGCTGCATTCTTCCTCAATCCATGAAATCATTTCATCAGCTCTTGTATGTGAGGCCAATCCGGAAAGGATGGCAAGGCTGTTTCCTAGCAGGTCAAACCGTTCGCTGCTGAAAATTTTATATGACCAGAAGGCATAATAAGGCTTGTATTTTACTACAAGCCCTTCGTGAACATGATTATGCATTTCTCCTCCGGTAATTGTAAATCGTCCCATTGCATGTTGCAATTTATTTGCCCGTTCATTCAATCCAAGCATGCGCAAATAGGAATAAGTTAATGTGTTTACATATAAGCCATAACCCGTCACCCATTGTTCATCGCGCCAGTCGCTTGTTGGCTGCTGGGCTACAAGATATCGATCAGAGGGGCTTTGATATTCCATCCATGTCAAAGCTTTTTTGACTGCCTCATTCAGAAAGTCAGTATTATTTGTTGCTTTTCGGAAAATTCCTACTCCCAACAAAAATAATGGAGTTGTGTCGCTGGCTCCACGATCTTCTGGGTCATGTACAAGTGAGGGAATATGACCTTTTTCTGTCTGGTTTTTTGCTAGTGTTTCTAACACTTTCTGGATGCTATCTGTCAATTTTTGATTATCGGAAACAGCAATACCAAATATTGAAAATAGTAAATCGCGGGTATAAGGTTCGGGGTATCCCCACCCTGCTGTTCGTGGTAGTCCGTGATAAGGCCCCTGGGCATTATGTGCCAGCGCTTCAAGAGCAGCTTTCTTTGCTTCTTCTATTTTTTTCCAATTTTGGTTTTGCATGTTTTATTATGAAATTATTTTATACCTAAATTATCATTCATTATCTGTACAAAACGTTTTGCAACAACACGGTAGTCGAAATTTTCTACAACCCTTTTACGGCCTGCTTTTCCCATTTTTTCCCGTAAAACAGCATCTTGCATTAGCATCATCAAGTATTTTGCAATATCCTGAACATTAGCGCGGTAATCCACAATGCGTGGAACATTAAACACCTTTTTGTGTTGATTTTCAAAACCTGATTCATCACCAAGTATTACTTCACTCACAGCAATTTTTCGTGCAATTTTTGCCAACAAAGCTGTCTCTTTGTGGATAAGGGTATCCAACATTCCCATGGCATTAATGCTTATTACCGGTTTTTCGCAAGCTCCGGCCTCTACTTGTGGCATTCCAAAACCTTCAAGCCTTGATGGGGCAGCGTATATATCACAAGCGCCAATAAGGTAAGGCATAAATGTTCGCGAGATGGTGTTTGTAGCATAGGTAACATTGTTTTGTATCCCCAATTGGGTTGCTAGTTCCAGATCGGCTAAATTTTGATTTTTAGTTCGTGGTTGAGGCCATACCTTACAGACATACTTCCAATCGGGTGCTTTGGCATCAATTAATGCGAGTGCCTGCATAACTTCCTGGGCTCCTTTTGAAGCTGCATCTCCACCTACAGTAAGGATCATTAGTTGGTCTGGTGAAATACCAAGAGCTTCGCGAACTGCCAATATTTTTGGATCGTCTTTACTAAATGGAATAAAGGAATCCGTATTGCAGCCAACAGGCAAAACTTCTATTATGTCGGCATTAATTCCATCTCGAACATACATCTCCTTTACCCAGTTCGAGGTTACCAATATAAGGGGAAGGGCATTCAAAACCTCTTGATAATTTGCAATGTAACCATCGGCAACCAGCCACGGAACCGCCTGCACACCATATCGTTGAGGGTGAAGCACCAATTGAGGCGTGTGCCCCCAATAACCAATGCCAACAACCACATCCGGTTCAAACCATCGGTAATACCATTCTTTTTCCTGGGCTGACTCAAAATGTGCTGCATGGGCATCAACCCCCATCTCCAGCAATCCTTTGTATAGTAAATCACCCTGGGTCGCTAAACCTCCGGGTGATGGTGGATAATCATATAATACCAGTACTTTCATAGTTTATAGAGAGTTAAATGTTTATACTTATTTTAAGATATTCTTCGGCTAAACTCCAAATAATATCTGTTATAGTCTCAAATACTACACACTATTACTTTAAACTTTCAAGCCATTTCAAAGTATCTTTAGGCTTCATAAACTGCCAAAATGCTTCAGCTTGAGGTGTGGTATTTGCTTCCCAGCTATCCTTATTAAAACCGTATAATTCAGTAATAATTTTATATTTTTTATCCCATATTCGTTTGGTTAGAGTATTGCAAATAGTTGCTTTTTTATCCGGTCTTGGTAAATATTTCTTGTTTCCATCCTCGTAGGCAAAAGCCCAATATTGATTTGCAGCTATTTGATTTCTACTCCAAAGTTTCACGACAGCTTCACCTATTTCTTCATGCCGTTTATGCCTTGTGTATTCTCCGACTGGAGAATGAGTAATTATCATATCAAAATGCCTTACAGGCAATAAATCAAGAATGGCAGTCTCCACTTCAATTGCTTTAAGCGGTTTCTGTTTAGCTCCGTCATCAAGGTTACCCATAATGCCTTTTGCTTTTAAGACTTTCAAAGCTTTTGCAAATTTCGGTGCACGGTCGGGATCGTTACCCCGACACAATACAACGATAAACCACTCACATGCCGGATAGCTTAATATTGTTCCGCCTGCCCAAAGCGTTTCATCGTCGGGGTGGGCTACTATTAAGGCAATAGTTTTTTTCTTTGTTAACATATTGTTGCATCTGCAAGTACCACTTTAATTGAATTTCTTCATCTGTCAATATCATTACTGTTCTTAATTAGACATTAAACTACCACCACGGAATTTTCACCCTGATATTCGTTTATTACCTGTTTGTCGGCTTCTGATTCGGTTAGCCATGAATGGCCATCTACCAAATATTTGAACTGATATTCAACACCTTTTTTCAAATCAATAGAAACTGAAAAACCACCACCTTTGATTTTCTTCATTGGAATACTTTCAATGTCCCAGCCATTAAAATCGCCTGTGAGGTTTGCTTTGTTGGCAAACCCGGCAATATCTTCAGCCAGCTTAAATGTAACTTTACATTCTGGCTTTTTTTTATCAAACTTTTTTTGAATGCTCATAATATTTTGTTTTAGGTTAAAAAAAATATTTCTATTTCTATAAATCTTGTGCTCAATTGTTACTTTTCCATTTCCAATTTAGAATCTCAGGCATGTCAAGGCCGTGTTTATCTATGTATAATTTGTGTTCATGCAGTTTGTCCTGTACCAATTTTTTCAATGATGAACCTTTGGAACCTAACTGCGGTAATCGATAGATCACATCCTGCACCAGATGAAACCTGTCCATTTCGTTGAGCACGGTCATGTCGAAGTAGGTGGTAATGGTACCTTCTTCTTTATAACCCCTAACGTGTATGTTGCCATGGTTAGTTCTTCGGTATGTCATTCGATGTATCAGCCAGGGGTAGCCGTGGAATGCGAATATAATCGGCTTATCTTTAGTAAACAAAGCATCGAAGTCCCGATCGCTCAATCCGTGAGGGTGTTCCTTTTCAGGTTGTAATTTCATTAAATCAACAACATTGATTACCCTTATTTTCAATTCAGGTATGTGTACATGGAGAATTGAAACGGCCGCCAGAGTTTCGAGCGTTGGAACATCACCACAGCAGGCTATCACCACATCAGGCTCTTTGCCTTCATCATTACTGGCCCATTTCCATACCCCAATTCCTTTCGTACAATGTTCAATAGCCGCATCCATGTTTAACCATTGCGGTGCTTTGTATTTTCCTGCTATAACCACGTTAACATAATCCCTGCTTCTTAGGCAATGATCCCATACCGACAATAAACAGTTGGCATCAGGCGGAAGATAAACACGAACAATAGAGGCTTTCTTATTTACCACATGATCGATAAAGCCGGGATCCTGGTGCGTAAAACCATTATGCGCCTGTTGCCAAACGTGTGATGCCAGCAGGTAATTGAGTGATGCTATTTTCTTTCTCCAAGGTAAACCAGCTGTTACCTTCAACCATTTAGCATGTTGGTTAAACATGGAATCAATAATATGTATAAAAGCTTCGTAGCAATTGAATAATCCATGTCTTCCGGTAAGTAAATATCCTTCGAGCCAACCTTCGCATTGATGTTCGCTTAGCATCTCCATTACCCGGCCATCTGTTGCAAGAAACTCATCATTTTCTTTCGTTTCGGCTTCCCATTGACGATTGGTAACTTCAAAAACAGCACTTAAACGATTCGATAATGTTTCATCAGGACCGAAAATCCTGAAATTTCGTTGAGCGCTGTTGAGTTTTATTACTTCGCGAAGGAACTTTCCCAATTCGTGCGTATCGGCGGCCATAACTGATCCAGGCGATGGTACATTTACGGCAAAGTTTCGAAACCCGGGCATGATTAAATCCTTTAGAAGCAGTCCGCCATTTGCATGCGGGTTTGCACCCATTCTACGTTTCCCTTTGGGTGCCAGTTCTGCCAGCTCTGGTAAGAGCCGTCCATTTTCATCAAAGAGCTCCTCTGGTTTATAACTTTTCATCCAAAGTTCTAGTTGTTTTAAATGACCGGGATGATCTGAATCAACCAGCAATGGAATCTGGTGCGACCGGAAAGTTCCCTCATTTTTAATACCATCCACTTCCTTTGGGCCTGTCCATCCTTTTGGGGAGTTCAATACAATCATTGGCCAGCGTGGACGTGAAGTATCTTTTTTGCTCCTGGCATTACTCTGAATTTGTTGTATATTGTTTATAGTTTTTTCGAGGATGCCTGCCATGCGCTGATGCATCTTTTCCGGATCGTTACCTTCTACAAAATAAGGCGTCCAGCCACAGCCTCTGAAAAATTGTTCTAATTCTTCATGTGAAATGCGGGCAAACAGGGTAGGGTTGGCTATTTTGAAGCCGTTAAGATGCAGAATTGGCAGTACCGCTCCGTCAGTGATGGGGTTAAGAAACTTATTGGAGTGCCAGGCAGTGGCCAATGGCCCTGTTTCTGCTTCGCCATCGCCAACTACGCAAGCAACAACCAGTTCAGGATTATCGAAAACAGCTCCAAAAGCATGACTTAGTGAATATCCGAGTTCTCCGCCTTCGTGAATAGAACCGGGACATTCCGGCGAAACATGACTGGGAATTCCACCGGGAAATGAGAATTGAGTGAATAGTTTTTTTAATCCGGCCTCATCCTGTGTGATATCTGGGTATACTTCACTATATGTTCCTTCGAGATAAGTATTACCTACCAGTGCCGGGCCTCCATGACCGGGGCCTGAGATATAAATCATATCCAGGTCGTACTTTTTGATTACCCGGTTTAGGTGTACATAGATGAAATTTTGCCCCGGTGTAGTGCCCCAATGACCTAGTAGCATCGACTTTACGTGAGATAGTTCAAGAGGCTCCCTCAGCAAAGGGTTTTCGTGCAGAAATAGTTGTCCAACAGATAGAAAGTTGGCAGCTCGCCAATAGGCATTCATTTTTTGCAGAAGTTCCTGCGTTAATGCATTATTCTTTGTTTCTGAATTTTTCGTCATGGAGACGTTCTTTTCAAGAGTTTCTTTAGTTTTCATGATATAGTATTTTCATTTGTTTCGTGTTTTTCAAATTCAAATTTTAACGTTGCCAGAGAATGAGATTTGTTTCCAGAGGAACTGAAACACCTGAAAGATTCGGTATTACCCTTGGTGTGAAGTCCGATGCAGGACGTGATGAAGACACCGTAGCATTGTATGTGTATCTGCCATCTTTTGCATCTTTACTGCATAACATCAGCTGTATAATCGGCGCTTCCCCTTTCATTCCATCGGCAAATAGTTGTACTTCTATTATATCCGGGTCAATATCATAGAGAAAGACCTGAGCTTCTATTTTATGATGGTTTTCATTTGTTTCGAGTTTTACTTCGCCAAAGTGTATAGAATGCCATTTATGTTCCAGATTAAGCAGCAAGTCAGTAATTTGCTTTCCTTTTTTGCCTTTATCAGCGGAACGATTAAGGTATGCTGTTGCAGCAGGCAGATAGTGTTGTTCAGTGTATTCCCTTACTGTTCTGTCAGCAGAAAAACGGGGTGTTAATTGTGCCATGCTTTCCCTCATTCTTGCTATCCATGCAATAGGAATCCCTTTTTTGTTGCGATTGTAAAATTCAGGAATTACCTGCTGTTCGAGAATATTATAAAGTTGATCGGCTTCCCTAGCATCCCATGCCGGATCATCACCATGTTCAAGCCCATCGCCCAAGGCCCAGCCCAATTCGGGAGAATATGCTTCAGCCCACCAGCCATCTATTTCAGAAAGATTAATACCACCATTAACAAGCACTTTCATACCACTGGTTCCACTGGCTTCCCAAGGTCGACGGGGTGTATTGATCCAAACATCGACTCCCTGTACAAGATTTTCTGATAAGTGCATATCGTAATCGGCCAGGAACATTACAGGAGGTCGGGGAGAAGTTTGCCGTATAAACTGCATCCATTCCTTAATTAAAACCTGTCCCTGCTTATCGGCAGGATGAGCTTTACCCGCAAGAATAAGCTGTACAGGATACTTTGGATTTTTTAATAGTCGAAGTAAACGTTGCGGATCGTGCAATAATAAGTTAGGCCTTTTGTAGGTTGCAAAACGCCGTGCAAAGCCAAGGGTTAGTATATTGGAATTAAATAAATGTTTTGCACTTTCAGCCGAATCTGTTGTATGACCTGAGCCAATTAATTGTTTAGAAACATATTCACTTGCAAATTCTATAAGTGCTTTGTTGGCTTTGGAGCGCATTTCCCATATTTTTTCATCGGAAATGCAGCGAATATTCTGCTCAAGGCTTTTATTTGTTCCCAGCCATCGGTCTTTGCCACAATATTCTGTCCATACCTCGTCTGCTTCTTTCGATTCCCATGTTGGCATGTGCACTCCATTTGTGATATATCCAACAGGCACTTCGTCTTTCGGCCAATGAGGAAATATTGGTTCAAAGATGTGCCGACTGACTTTTCCATGCAGACGGCTCACCGCGTTTACAGCACCACTTCCTCTGATTGCTAAGTATGCCATATTGAAATTTTCCGTGTCGTTTCCTGAATCTTTTCGGCCTAAAGCCAGTAATTGCTGAAGTGTAATACCCAACTTTTGCTCGGCATATTCGCCAAGGTATTGTTTGATAAGCGATGAGGAAAAGCAATCGAAACCAGCTGCAACTGCTGTATGTGTAGTAAAAAGATTACCCGCTCTTGTAGCTGCCAGGCCAACCTCAAAAGATTGACCAGTATTTTTCATAAAATCATAAGCTCGCTCCAATATAGCAAAAGCTGCATGACCCTCATTGAGGTGGCATACTTCGGGATGAATGCCCAGCTCATTGAGCAATCGCCAACCTCCAATACCAAGTATCAGTTCCTGTTTAAGCCGAAGTTCAGATCCCCCGCCATACAATTCACTAGTTATTCCACGATGAACGGAAAAATTTGCTGCATCATTACTATCTAAAAGATAAAGTTTGACCCTGCCTACTTGAACCTGCCATGCACGCAACCAAACCGAATATCCGGGTAGAGAAACTTCCAGACGTAACCATTCTCCATTTGGTTGTCTCAAAGGTGTGATAGGTAGTTGCCCTGGGTCATTATAGGGGAAAAGGGCTTGTTGTTCTCCATTTTTATCAATTTCCTGACGAAAGTAGCCTTGCTGATAAAGAAGACCAATACCAATAACAGGCACACCAAGATCACTGGCAGCTTTGAGTTGATCACCGGCTACATTACCCAGGCCTCCTGAATAAATAGGCAGTGCTTCGCTTAACATGAATTCCATGCTAAAATAAGCTACACAGCTAAGAGGAGATTTCGGATGTTTTTGTTGAAACCAGGCTGGTGACGTCATAGCCTGCTCTTGTAATTTAATCAGAGAATCCACTTTTTTACGAAAAACAGGATCCGACATGTTTTTCTGAAATTGCTCTCTTGAAACAGTCTGCAATACAACCCACGGATTTTGGGTGAGGTTCCATAAGTCAGCATCAAGTTGCCGCCAAACTTCATCAGATGCATGATGCCAAGACCATCGCATGTCAAGGGCTAGTTCTACAAGCGAATCGAATCCCTCGATATCGGTAGGTAGGAAACTATAAATCTGGTGGTTAAATTTTGTCTGCCTGTTCATGTTTCATCTCTTTTTGTTTGTTTTTAATGCGTTGTGCGTTAAAGAGATAACTCCGTTTCAAAGGAGGAAATTCCGACGAAGTTGCATTTCAGGCAATAGTAAAAGCTAAAAAACTTGTAAGGCCATGGTGGGTTGTCCATACAACTTTTCTCTTAGAAGTTTTTCTAGCTTTACAATATCTTCAGTAAACTTTCTGATACCTTCCGCAAGTTTTTCAGTTGCCATGGCATCTTCGTTCATTAACCACCTGAATTTCTTTTCATTCAACGTTATCTTCTCTAAGTTTGACTCTTTAGCCTTGTCCGGCAATAATTTTCTTTCCAGCATCCCTTCCCCTTGTTCTAAATCAGATAGTAATTTTGGGGAAATGGTCATCAGGTCGCACCCTGCCAGTTCTTTAATCTCACCAGTATTGCGGAAGCTGGCAGCCATAATTTCAGTTTCATAACCAAACCTTTTATAATAATTGTAAATATTTTTTACCAATACTACACCCTGCTCATCTTTAGGGGCGGGTTGGTAGGAACCTGTACTTTTCAACTGCCAATCCAGAATTCTCCCTACAAATGGAGAAATAAGCTGCACTTTTGCTTCGGCACAAGCTATTGCCTGGGCCATTGAAAACAACAAAGTTAAATTGCAATGAATACCTTCCCTGGTAAGTATTTTGGCAGCCTTTATTCCTTCCCAGGTAGAGGCTATTTTAATTAAAATCCTGTTTCGGTTAATACCTGCATCCTCATACAAAATAATTAGTTCCCTTGCTTTGGATATAGTGCCTTCTGTATCAAAGGATAGCCTTGCATCCGTTTCTGTAGAAACCCGGCCTGGTACGATCATTAAAATTTTCAGGCCAAAATTTACAATTAGCTTGTCAATGGCAAAACCAATCTGTTTTTCTTTATCAGCCGATTTGTTTTTTGCATACGCTATTGCTTCATTAATAAGCGAAGCATATTTTTTGTCTTGTGATGCTGCATAAATCAGCGATGGGTTAGTGGTTGAATCAACAGGTTTAAACTGTTTAATAGATTCAAAGTCTCCGGTATCGGCCACCACTTTGGTATATTTCTTAAGTTGATCTAACGTATTCATTCTGTAATATTTTAATTGATTTCCTCAATTTGTTATTTATCTACTTTAATTTTTCCGTAAATCATCAAAAAAAGGAGTTCTTTTTTCTTTTACACATCTTACTGCATACAAGCACATTGCAGCACTCCATGTTTGCCAAGCATGTTCCCACAACAACTAATTTGAGAAATCACAGGGAATATGAATAGTTTTAAATATATATTAATGTTTATCAGTCATTATACTACCACAACAGAATTTTCACCCTGATATTCGTTTGATACTTGTTTGTCTGCTTCCGATTCAGTTAGCCATGAATGCCCGTCTACCAAATATTTGAATTGATATTCTTTAACGACTGATATGGAGTCACTAGTTTGGCATATGGTTCGTTGACGATTGTATGGCTCTCTCGTATTAAACTAAAATACAAAGCATATATTTATGTGGATGAAATCCAAACCTGAAGACTAACAATGGCTTAAAAAAGACGGCTTACACTGGATTTAAGATTTCTATCAGTTCTTAATCACAGCAGTCTGTCTTCTAAGCTTCAAATTCTTTCAAGGCCTCAAGCGCCTGAGAACCATAAACAACTGATGGGCCACCACCCATTAAAATAGCAACCCCAATAGTTTCTACAACTTCACTACGAACAGCTCCTGCTTTAATCGCGTCATGAACATGGAAAGCAATACAACCATCGCACCGAACGCAAATAGCAATACCCAATGCAATTAGTTCTTTTACTTTCCCACTTAAAGCACCATCTTTTGAGCCAGCCTTATGTAGTTGTGCAAAACCAGCCATTGTATCAGGACTTTCTGCCCCGAATTGATTCATTAAAGAACTAACTTGTTCGTAAAATTCCGGATAACCTTTTACCATGATAACCTCCAATTTATATATTTATAATTATTATGCACTCACAAAAACTTAACTCCCTTATCTATAACATTATAGAATCAAATTCCTGGTAAGTTATAACAGTTCCTATTAAATTAATTCATTTAATTTGCCCAATTTTAAAAGGATTAAACTGCAACTACAGAATTAGTCCCATTAAATTCGTTTGGCACCTGTTTATCAGCCTCTGATTCGGTTAGCCATGAATGGCCATCTACCAAATATTTGAACTGATATTCATCGCCTTTTTTCAAATCAACAGAAATTGAAAAACCATCACCTTTGATTTTCTTCATAGGGATACTTTCAATGTCCCAGCCATTAAAATCACCTGTGAGATTTGCTTTTTTAGCAAACCCTGCAACGTCTTCAGCCAGCTTAAATGTAACTTTACATTCTGACTTTTATTTATCGAATTGTTTTTTTAAGCTCATAATAATTAATTTAAGTTTACTTTGTTTTATTAGCTTGCCTTATGGTAAGCTACCTGA
>CAZWGG010000027.1:12717-17892 GCA_964633305.1 uncultured Bacteroidales bacterium | reverse complement strand
GCGTGAAAAATCGCCCCAGTGCTGGGTCGTAGAAACGCCATTTAAAATCGTACCAATCCAAACCATCCTGGTATTCTTTGCCGTTATACAGGTAATTCTGGTCCCCGTCTTCTTTTTCTATGGGAATAAACCGCATACCAAAGGGATAATATTCGGATATTTGTTTTATTTCCCCGTTGCTGCTTATGGCTACGCGGGTATTGCCCAAATGGTCTTTTACATGGTATTCATAATCAATTGCACCGGTACTGGTTACTACCCTTCCCTCGCTGAATAACAGGTAACTTAAATTTACAGGATTTGTACCGGTTTTTTCGTACACGAAATTTCCGATGTAATATTCTTCATCCCCAACCGGGTTTGTATGCACCAGCTTCATACCCGATGCATCGTAAATATAGGATACATTGCCTTCAGTCATATCCACACTTTGCGGTAAATTTAAGAAATTGTAATCAATATTTGTAATTCCCTTATTATTATCTTTATTCATGTTGCCATTGGCATCGTACCAATACTCATTACCGGTTTCGGTTAATTCTTTAAACCCGGCATTATCGTCTGCATCGTTGTCATTCACACTCATCAACCGGTTACCAAGATAAGTGTAGGTTAAATTGTCAATCAGCCCATTTTCACCATACCGGATGAGTTTTTTGATATTCCCGTTTTTATCATATTCACCTACAGACATATCATACTTGTCTACCGGGTTTTCCCATGTGCCGGATATATATTCTCCAAAATCGGCACCGGTTAACCGGTCCAGGTTGTCGTACTGATATCCGTAGGCCCGGGTATAAGGAATATTATCCTCTACATTAATAGAGGTCCAGGCCATGCCGCCAATGTTGCCGTTAAAATTAGCCTGGCAATTGAGAGAATTTAATTCATCAACTTCATTATAAAACAGTTCCATACCAAACACATCATCTTCCCCGTCATCCAAAGCCGTGTTGTTAATGTGGGTCAGCCAGCCCCGGATATTGTATTTGTAATCAATGGATTGTGCTATACTGTTATGTAATTTCTTATCAATTAATTGGCCAAGTTCGTTGTACTGCATTTCCGAAACCAGCACCCTTTCCGGGGTGTTTACCCCGTTGCTAATAGTTTGCCAGGTTCGGACCAGCCGGCCTGCATGGTCGTATTCCAACTCATCTAATATATCAACCGAACTTACCGCCGTTTCATCTTCTTTAAGTAATTGATGGGTATGTGTTTTGGTTACCCTGCCGATAAAATCGTATTCACTGGAGGCCACTTCTTCTATTTCAACATTGCCTATTGTATAGAATGATTTTGCCTGTATCAGCCTGTTACGGTCATCGTAAAAATTATATACCGCATCCCAGTCATTCACATCACCTGACAGGATTTTTGTTACGGTACAGGTTACATTTCCTGTTGCATTGGCATATTGTTCACCGGTAAAACCGTCAGGCATCATATCCATTTCCTGCACATCCAGTCCTGTATAATTATCGTAATAAGTGATGTTCAACACTTCAATATTTGCATTGTAAAATACGGAACCTGAATTGGTTACATCCGGATAGGAATTATCCAGGGTATACCCGTGGGGTTCGGAACTGTTCCTGTTTTCGTGATAGGCTGTTGCAGGATACGTTTTCATATCGGCAACTATCTCGTCAACCGTTAAACTACTGCCTGCAGTAATCATACCGCTTAAAACAGGCCTGTTTAACCGGTCGTACTTGGTGAACATCCAGCTATTGGCAGGAATTTCATTTGTTCCGGTACGCATGTTGCCGTCCTGGGTAAGGATAAGCCTGTCGCGGTTATCATAAACCATGCAAACAGAGTCTGCACCGGGGAGCTTTTTCATAACCATACGCTTTCGTTCATCATACCTGTACTGGTAAGCCAGGTGATCCAGGGGATCGTCACTCGTTAAACCGTGAGATTCCATAACCGTGAAGCTATTGCCGGGCGTGGCTGCAAAATTAAAGCCCGGTTCCAGCACTATTCTTGCTTCAGGATCGAATTGATAGGATTTTCCCGGGTATGAGTTCATTGCTGTATCGTTATTAACAATACCAGAAGGAAGAGACGGGTCAAATCCTTCCAGCATTTGGGTTACACATTCGGGTAGCAAAACAAACCTTAATAATCCCAGATTGTCATACACATAATAGGTATCGTGCGGGTCTCCCTCATTAAATGCCCGTTTTAAAACCACCCTGCCTTCTTTGTCTTTGTATTCCTTGGAAATACTACCATTCTCATCTGTTATCTGGTTTACAAATAATTCACCTGTTTTAGCCACAGGATGATAATTATAATAACCATCCTGCCCGCAATTCCCATCAGATGTAACAATCCATTTGATTACTTCTTCAAGATCATTGGTTCCATATTTATATTTCACAGTATGTCCGTCTGTGTCAACTCCGGGCCTTTCTGTTTCATCATCAGGTTGCCAGGGCAGGCCCGGAGCCCCCTGTTCCTTAACCCGGTTAAGGGGGGAATTATCGAAACTGGTAACACTAAACGGATAATTGTCCTGAGCTATATCAACTGCTGCTGTACTATAAAATAATAATTGATCGGCAACGGCAATTTTTTTGTAATACCCGTTATTATCTGATGTATACGGTAAATATTGTATTGGTTCCCTGCCCGCACTGTCGTAAACAACCGGTATTACAACATCAGTATACGACGGAGAGCCCATCATATTCACCGTTTGCATGTGCCTGCCAAGCCCGTCGAAATAAGTCCAGTTCACATTTTTTTGACTGGCTGGTATCTGAAGCCCGTTAACCTGAAGGTCTGTTTTTTTACCCGTAACTAATACACTGGTTTCTTTTATCCAGTTGTAATTATTTGGCAAATCAGTCACTGTAACCGTAACATAGTCAGGATCTGATGACTCCGGAAAATCATCTGTTACATAAAATTGAAACTCGTAGGTTCCTTCACTTAAATTTATAAGGTATAAGGTATTCGTGTTCTCCTCTCTCATCGTAACCGGCCCTCCTGATATTTGAGTCCATGTATAAGAACTTATTGTACCATCGGCATCGGTTGCAGAACCGGTTAAAACCACGTTTTTCTCCGACAGCATAATTTCTTTATCCGGACCTGCATTTGCAACTGGTTTGCTATTTTTTGAAATAGTTAAATCATCAGCGGAACTCGCACTGCAATTGTCTGATATAAGTTCGACAGAATAAATCCCTGCCTGGGTTGCTGTATAAGAGCCTGAGGTTGCCCCTGGAATATCAGAACCATCTAACAACCATTGATAGCTGTAACCTATGGGAGAAGCAGTAATGGTTTGTGAGCCGTCTGAGGCTATTTTCAACGTCCCTGAAGGGCTAATGACAGGTGTAGGCGGAGTGATGACATCAATCGTATGATTTTGCGCGTTGACTGTTTCGGTAGCAGATGCCTGTACAACACAGCTCCCGCTGACAGTAGCTGTAGCTGTTAATTCTACAAGGCTTGTCTGGGTAAAATCATTCGTTGTATATGTCGGGTCGTGGCTTTTAACATATCCGTCCAGTTTCCATGTATAGCCGGATAATGTAATATTATCAGGATAAGCAACAATTGGCGTAAATGTTATCGGGTCGCCGGCACATATAATCATTGGCTTTGCTTCTATACCAAATGTCGGTGTTATTTGCAGAGGCTGAGTTACATTTACTATCACTTCATTTGAAAACACTTCAGTTGGTGAAACACAACCGGCACTGGATTCGACCAAGCATTTTATTTTATCGCCGCTTTCCAGTTCGGAGGTAGAAGAATAATAATGGTCGGGTACCATAGCTACAGGTGTGACCGTATCCCCGTTGTTATACCATGTATAGGTGACCGGCCCGGTGATACTCACTGTTGCATAGGATTGAAAATCACTGGCACATGCCGGTCCCGGATCGGTAATAATTACCGACAGGTTCTCTGTAAGGTTCACTGTAATTGTACGTGTGGGCGAATAAACAGTTTCCGTGCAGGGTGTACCATTTGGTGTCAATGCTACATATATACTGTGAGTGCCTTCAGTAAATGATGAGGTGGTATAATCTACATTGTTACTATTTGGAACAGGTATATTATCCACATACCACTGATAGGTGGGGTTTGTTCCTCCGTTTGTCGGAGAGGCTTTAAATGTTACTGAGTTTCCCGAGCAGGCACTGGCCGGTCCTGTGAAATCTACAGTTGGAGGCTGACGGACATCAATCGTATGATTTTGTGTGTTGACTGTTTTGGTAGCAGATGCCTGTACAACACAACTTCCACTGACAGTGGCTGTAGCTGTTAATTCTACAAGGCTTGTCTGGGTAAAATCATTCGTTGTATATGTCGGGTCGTGGCTTTTAACATATCCGTCCAGTTTCCATGTATAGCCGGATAATGTAATATTATCAGGATAAGCAACAATTGGCGTAAATGTTATCGGGTCGCCGGCACATATAATCATTGGCTTTGCTTCTATACCAAATGTCGGTGTTATTTGCAGAGGCTGAGTTACATTTACTGTTACTTCATTTGAATATGTCTGTGCGGGCGAGACACAAGTGGCACCGGATGTTACCCGGCATTTTATTTTATTCCCGCTTACTGGTGCAGGGATAGAAGAGTAATAATTATCAGGCGTCATAGGTACAGGCGTGACCTCTTCCCCGTTGTTATACCATGTATAGGTGAGCGGCCCGGGACCTGTAACTGTTGCATACGACTGAAAATCACTGGCACATACCGGTCCCGGATCGGTAATAATTACCGACAGGTTCTCTGTAAGGTTCACTGTAATTGTACGCGTGGGCGCATAAACAGTTTCTGTGCAGGGTGTACCATTTGGTATCAATGCTACATATATATTATGGGTACCTGTTGTAAGCGATGAGGTAGAATAGGTATTGCTGGTACTACTTTTAACCAGTGCATTATCTACATACCATTTATAAGTGGGGTTTGTTCCTCCGTCTGTTGATGTGGCTATGAATGTTACTGAATTTCCCGAGCAGGCACTGGTTGGGCCTGTGAAATTTACAGTTGGAGGCTGATAGACATCAATCGTATGATTTTGTGTGTTGACTGTTTTGGTAGCAGATGCCTGTACAACACAACTTCCACTGACAGTGGCTGTAGCTGTTAATTCTACAAGGCTTGTCTGGGTAAAATCATTCGTTGTATATG
>CAZWGG010000027.1:0-12617 GCA_964633305.1 uncultured Bacteroidales bacterium | reverse complement strand
GTCGGTGTTATTTGCAGAGGCTGAGTTACATTTACTGTTACTTCATTTGAATATGCCTGTGTGGGTGAGACACAGGTGGCGCCGGATGTTACCCGGCATTTTATTTTATCCCCGCTTACCGGCGGAGGAACAGAAGAGTAATAATTATCAGGTGTCATAGGAACAGGCGTGACCTCTTCTCCGTTTTTAAACCATGTATAGGTAAGTGGCCCCGGACCAGTCACTGTTGCATGAGATTGAAACGAAGCGGCACATACCGGGCCTGGATCGGTAATAATTACCGACAGGTTATCCGGACTATTTACTTTAATTGTGTGTAAATTTGAACTGGCATTGATTGAAGTAAGACATTCTGCAATACTATTGGAAGTCATAGCAACATATACAATATGATTACCTGCAGATAGTGATGAAGAGGAAAAAGTTTTGCCAGTATTGGAAGGATCCAGGGTATAATCTACATACCATTTGTAAACAGGGTTTGCTCCCCCATAGGTTGGAGTTGCTGTTACTGTTGCATTACTCCCTAAACATACAGTTGTGGGACCCGGGGGAAGAGTTACAAAAGGAGTTATGTTATTATGAATATCTAAATCATATCGCGGGTCACCGTAGTCAGTATCGACTTGTACTCCTGATGTTGTTTGGACTGTATTCCATTTAACCGTAATATATGGATTTGTACCTCCCCCGCTCACGATCTCATAATTAATTCCATACACAGTCCATGAAGAAATGGTTCTATAATACCCTAGTACACTGAATGTATTTTCGCTTCCTACACAGGGTTCTCCATATGAATGTTGTATACTTACCTGTGTATAAGCAGAAAAGAAAGCATTACTCAATAATAAAATGGTAATATATCTGATAAATGCAGAAGATTTTATTAACTTCTTTCTATTAATTGTCATGATGTTATTTTGCTCTAATCTCATGGTTTGATAATTTAGCGCAGTTTATAGTTGTATTCGTACATTTTTAATATGTCTTCATTTCTATCTTTAATTAAATGCAGACGCCCGGAATCATCGTACTCATAATAAGTGGTTATACCATTCGGACTAGTCTCAGAGGTAATGCCTACAAGAGGTTTGTAAGTGTAAGTTGTAATCATGGAGCCTTGCATTCCTGTATCTGTAAACAATGGAGCTAAATACGTCTGTATTTCTGAAGCAGTGGGCCAGAATTTCAAACCAAATGCCGATATATTGGAAAAGCCGCCTAAAACTGTTTCAACTGTTGTGTAATCAGCATTTTCAATTTTAGCTATAGGATATGAGTTATTATAACTCCACAAGTAAACAGTCGTGTAATCATCTGTTTTAGTTACTGATTTAACATTGTCATCTTCATAATATTCTATTTCACCTGTTTTGTAATATAAAGAAGACATTTGCTGGCAAGGATTGTTAAGAGATAATTCAGTTGCTTGGAAAGGAGTTACCTCTAATTGATAAATTTCCCGGGGAAGAACAAGGCCGTTTTGGGTAGTATATTTTGTATACAATCCTCCGACCGCATATCCGTTTACTTTTTTAAGGGTTTCAACAGGTACACCCAGCATGTGGTGGTTTTTCATGCTATCGATCCAATCATAAGCGCAATAACTTGTATAATCCGAAGGATAGGTCATTTCGGTCAAAACCTGCTCATCCTTGCTGTTTTTGCTTTCAGTTCTTGACAGGAAGCCATCAGCATTATATTCGTACGCATTCCATGTTTTAAATTTCTGTCCTTCTTCTGTATAAGTTTCCTCTACAGAATAAACAACTGGAACTCTTGCTAGCCGGATTGGATAAAAATGTAGCCTTAATTCTGCACAAGTAATATTCCCTATACCTGTTTGCAGTGATCCGTCACAAGAAAAAACCGTAGGTTCGTATTCACATTTATATCCCCATAATAGTAATATATCCTGAAGTTCATAACTGTTCGTTGTTTTTTTAACAATATCAAATGTGCCTAACTCTTTGTTATAGGAATAATCTGTTTTTGATTCTAATAAGCCGTTTTCAGGTCTGTTGGATGTTGATATTCCGGGTAAAACTCCATAAGGAAAGGATATATTCTCTGATATTATTTTAAACATGTATTCAGTTTTTCCCCTATTTTTTCCGGAATAACTTTCTGTAACATTTCGATATCCGACAATTGATCCGTTGGCTGAATTGGAATAATTTACCAATATATTTGAAAACATCATTGAACCAGTATCATTACTCATAGATATACATATATTCTGTGAGGGTCTAAGTGAATACTGATCGATTTTTCTGGTAAAGTAAGGTATTGATAGGTTTTTCCCATTTGAATATGTATATTCAGTTATCATTTTATCGCCATTTATCGGATCCTTCTCAATTTTATCTATTCTCAGACCACCCCCTTTCAGAATTCCAACCATCTGCTTTACCAGAACTAGCGCACCTATACGGGCATACCGCATTCCCACTGCTGCATCACTATCCGGATATTTTGCTGCAAGTCGGTATGTTCCCGGGTCAATGGTTTTTTGTTCATTTGTGCTATACATGTAATAGTTTTGGCCTTCAACATATTGTACAAGATAGAGAATATCCCAAGTAAGATCAGGTACGTTAATCCATTCACCTGTACCGTTTAATTTTTGGACTGCTACATAGCATTCACCTTCATCGTATACATCGCTGGAAACTATTTCAATACTAAACTCAATCATTGAACGCCTGTCATAATCAAATTCCTCACTATGTAAGCCGTCTGTTGCACCTACGCCGTTATTAACATTGAAGTCTATTGCGTACAGGTTTTTCGGGGTAGCAGTTTCTTTATTGGCAAAATTATCGTATTCGTGCGCTGAGTATTCAAAGGTAGTTGTTCCGCCCGTAGGATAAATTATAGAATCAAGAATGCCCGCTTTCATGTATGTTTCATTGGGCTCCCTGTTTGCACCACGATAAAGTTGAAAAGGAACAGGCAATTCATAAAACTTTGCTAAATCTTTGCCATTAGGCAATAAGGTATTATTGCCCTGTTCCCCGTTGAAGTATCCCCAATAATCAACTGCCATGGATGTTTTATATGGAAGTGGCTGTGAATTATAACCAAAGCTATAAGTTTGCTCACCATCAATGACTATACTTAATAAACGAAGCCGCAAGCTTCTTTTTTCAACAGAATAGTTAGGATCATAAAATCCTGAAAATCCCTCATAGAAATCTCCATATCTTCCATCTCCTACAAAATAATCATAGTTAAACCGGATGGTTTTTATCTTTACCGGTGCTCCATTGCTTTGCTTTTGATATACTTCAATCGCATCAAGTTTTAATCCATTGATAATATCATTGCGGGAACTCGTCTTAAATTTTACAAATCCATTGGAGAATGATATAGTATCCAGATATTTTCCCTTCAGGTAATTATGAGAAAGCGTACCGTAATCGTTTCTGTCTGAAAGATTATAATGTAAAGAGGCTTTAGCAAAACTTATGTTTGGAGACTGGACAATTTCTCCAGGCGAAGATTTGTATTTAAAATGTACTACTCTACCTGTTGGACTTTGTATATTCGTTAGCTTATAGGAAGTAATAAATTCTTCTGTAGACTGGTTATGATAGGAAGATTCATGTTCGAAAAATTCGTAAGTGCTTCCATCAGGGGCTTTTGCTGTGAAAGAATCTAATAAATCAGTAAATTCTATTTTCTGTCTGTTAATTACTTCAATGTTTTTAAAGAGCTGGCCATTTATATATTGCCTTCGGTATAAGAATTTTCCCGAATAATTTAAAAAATTAAACATATATAAATCAGGTTCACCATCATAAAAAGTAAAATATGGCATTAAATCTGAAAAGTCTACTAAACAATTCGGATCTTTTGTATAGGTGCAGTGAGTATTATATATCAATTCAATATGTGCACTATAAAAATCCCTGTTCAAAGTTGGCAGGGCTGTTGCAGAAAGGTATCCGTTATTAACATCATGGTCATTTTTTCCCCGCTGGTCAATGATAATTTCACCACCGGCAGACAAACTCCAGCCTAATCCTACCCAACTGGCATCTTCGCTTACTTTAATTCCGGAAGCATGGTAACTTAGTGTAATGGGTACTCTTATGTCTCCTTCAACTATCTCGTATAAAGGAATACTAATGTTGGGAGTACCGTTGAAATGGCTCACCGGTATTTCTACAAATTTGGCAAGTGAAGCTGCCTCGGGCGAAGGCTGGATAACAACCGGCAGTTCCTGGCCATGGAAACTCATGGCCGGAATTATAATCAGTAAAAATAAAAAATATTTTTTCATCGTACTTTTTTTAATAGTTGTGTGCCTGCAAAGCCCATGCTGATGCCTTTCCGGCATTAGTAAAACGATACCGGCCAAACACAGGGCCGTGCAGGCATGTTTAATATTAATTTGATATTCCTGATTCAAGATTTTCAATCCTTTCCATAAGCTCTTTTATTTGTGTATCTTTTTCGTCTTTTAATAACTGGTTTTCTTTTTTTAATTCAATCAGGTACAGTGTTAACTCTTCCATTTTCTTTAAGAGCAAAGTATTCATTTCTCCGACAGAAATGCCGCTTTTATCGACTTCTTCAGCAGTTGGCATCTCGGGGAGATGATTGTTCTTAGTTATGTATTGTTCCAGTTCGTTTATGGAAAGCAGGGAATAATCGGTATCGAAAACATAATCGGGCCACGGGCTTTCTACCTCAATGTTTACTTCTTTTGCCCCTATAACACCGTTCACGGCAAGTTTGTATCCAAAGGTGTTGCTTGTGCCTATGCCTACATTGGCGTCATTAATGTATATATTATCTCCACCGGTTTGCCATCCATCAGAGGTCTGGAGATTAGTATTCAGGTCATATATTTCGGTAATTTCCGACTCGGATAGTGCCCTGGTAAATACCATCACTTCGTCAATTTTTCCATTAAAAAATCTTTCTCCTTCATAATTTCCCCATCTGCCCAGAGCAGTCAAATTATCGAAATTATTAATCGGTGATGTTTCTGCATTTGAACTGACTAATGCTTTATCGACATATAATTTTGAACCATTAATTTCATCAATTGTAATTACAACATGATGCCATTGATTTGCATTCCAGCTATTTATTCCGGAAAACAAAATGGTATTTCCCTGTCCGTTCGAAAATACCAATTCACCCGGATTGGACCATCCCTGGCAATCAACTCTCAAGGTAAATTCATCACCCCCAGGTGTAGCACTAATTCCATTCCTTACCAATATAGATTGCCCAATAGTAGTTTGATCATTTAAATTAATGTTTGGACAAAACCAAAGTGATATGCTTCTAATTCCGTTGACAGTTCCTGAGAAATACATGTAATCATCCACTCCATCAAAATGATAAGCGCTATTTTCATTTCCAAACCTGTCCGTTGTCAACAATGCTCCGTATATGGTCCCATTATTCCCGTTTCCGCTCTCATCATCAGCATTTCCTGTAAACGGCCAGTAGCCAACCAACCCGTTGGTTATATCCTGTGCTAATATGGCAACAGGTAATAAAATTAAAATCAGTAAAAAAAAGAAGCCTTGTTTTTTCATTTAAGTATATATTTGGTTAATAATTTTTTTATTTCTCCAGTTCATTTATTTTTTGCTTTAGTATTTCTATTTCATTGTTTTGCCTAATCATATAAAGCGTTAATTCTTCAATTTTCTTTAAAAGCACGGTATTCATTTCTCCGACTGAAATGCCGTTTTTACCGGCTTCCTCGGCCGTTGGTATCTCCGGGAGGTGCTTGTGCCTGGTAATATACTGTTCCAGTTCGTTTATGGAAAGCAGGGAATAATCGGTATCGAAAACATAATCGGGCCACGGGCTTTCTACTTCAATATTTACTTCTTTTGCCCCTATAATACCGTTAACAGCAAGTTTATACCCGAACGTGTTGCTGGTACCTATACCAATATTATTACTATATGATATACCCCCGGTAATTTCATTCCAGGGTGAACTGCCACTGTTAATAGGATTTCCATTTTGGAGTAATTGCCCTGTAAAATTGATATCCCCGTTTACATCCAGTTTATAACCCGGGGTGGATGTCCCGATTCCCGTATTTCCTTCATTGTAATATATATCACTTCCATTTGTGTTCCATGCAGATGTAATAACTTTATATGCAGCCGTAATGGTAATATCTTGCGGGGGCATTGTTAAGGTCGTTTGAACAGCAGTAGGATTGGTAATATAAGAGATGTCGCCTGTCCACTGGTCAAATATATGTCCTTCAGGAGCAGTATCGGCTAAAATATCAATTACCTGGCCTGATTCATACATACCACTTCCAGTTCCGTTTGTTACAATTAAAGAATAATTGTTGGAGAGTTGTTGTATTTCGGCTTCAGAAAGGGCTCTGTTAAAAATTAATAAATCATCTATTACACCTTTAAATAAATAGTGATCTTGATTTACTAAATTAAATGTGCCAATTTTTTTTATTCGATTACTATTTGAATAGGTGCCGTCTATATCTTTCTTCCCTTTTTGTAGACCATTAATATAAAAATAAACTTTATTTAAAGATTTATTTATACAAATACCAACGTGTACCCATGTATCAACATTAATAGCTTCATCCGAATATTTATAGCCTACACCATCATAATAAGATAATTTATGATTGCTTTTTATTATTTGAAAAGCATAGCCTGATAATAATGCACTTTGTACATCTATATTATCATTGTATTTGATCCATGCAAAAGCAGACCATACATCAATCGTAGATATATCAATTAAAGAATTTAATTCAATACAGTCATTACTTCCATCTAATTCAATGGCGTAATTTTCATTTCCATATCTATCTGTAACAAAAGTCGGATTTCCTACTGCTACACCATGATTTTCATTGTTACTTATATCTTCATAATTATTATTAAACGGCCAATAGCCAACCAATCCATTTGTAATATCCTGTGATGATATAGCAACCGGTAATAAAATTAAAATCAGTAAAGTAAAGAACCCCTTTTTTTTCATTTAAGTATTTATTTAGTTAAACAATATTTTAATTTATATGTATCTGGCAATCGCTTACAAAGTGTTTTTGCGTCATATCTGCACCGTATCCTGTCTTGTTTTTTATTGTGTTGTGGTAAACTATACTTATTTTCCTTCCAATTGAACTATTTTATTTTCAAATAATCCGGTGTTAATGTTAAAATATACCGTTGCGTTTTTATTGCCTCCCCCGGTTATGCTTCCCTGCGCAGTGGTTTCTCTTTTAAGTATACCATTTATGTATATTTTCATGCTGCCTCTGTTGTAAACACTAACAATGTGGTGTGGCCTGTTTAAGCTTATACTTTCCGGTTAACTGGCATAAGTATGTGTATGGTTAAAGGCAACATCCTTTGCCGGCCTGTTATTACAACGAAAAGGAATAATAAAAGAAATAGCTTTTTCGTGTGAAAATACGTTGATGCATTGAAAAGAAAAGAGTAGTGCATGTAATAGGTGTTTGTAATTCATAGGGTTTGGTTGTTAAATGTTTTTATATTAATTCATAACTAGCATTTTAAGGCGCCTGGTCTGTTGTATATGATGTCACAATAAAAATGAAATAGTTTTCATAATAGATTTGGACATAAATGTATGTAAAGATTTCAAAAAATGCAAATTAAAAAGGATAAACGCATGAAAAATGGTGATAAATGAAACCAAATATTTGATGAAGGGAAAACAGGGATGATCGTTCATGGTTTGATAATTTGTTAGTACTTGGTTACATAGTTTGGCCCAATAAAGCATAGTATGTCCGGCTAGCCGATAGCAAAATATCTTTGATGAATGCTTTGGGAAATATTGATAAATGTTACTTAAAATATGTTCAATAGAAAATTTATTACGACGTAATGTTTCAAAAAACAGGTGCTAACCTTGTAAGATAAGAACCAAACTTTGCAAAAATTTAAAGCCAAGTACAACAATTCATAAATAAACGAGGCTGTATAAAAGCAAAAATTTCTCGCTGAGACGCAAAGATACAAAGAAGTAACAATATAATAATCAACTGTTTGTGGCTTTGTAAGAAGTCTTCATTTCCTGATTTTTAAGACACCCGCATATTTTGTTTAACCTCAAAGTTGAGGTAGCTTTTATTTATATTTATGCTAGCCTAAATGGGTTTTCAAATATAGCACGATTTTTCGCCCGAACACTTTTTAATTAATTTGCTTTGTTCTTGTTTTTCTGTTTCCTATTATGAAGCCCACACTCTTTTAGCCCGGGTTGTTCCCACCACCATCTTCCAGCACGTATATCTTCGCCTGGGCTTATAGCACGTGTGCATGGTTGACATCCAATACTTGGAAAACCTTTATCATGTAATTCATTGTATGGGACATTATTTTCGGTTATATATTCCCATACTTTTTTTTCAGTCCAGTTAAGCAAAGGATTTATTTTTATTAAATTATTATTTTCATCCCACTCGACCACTTTATTAAAAAAACGTGAGATCGTCTGATCTTTTCTTATCCCTGTTATCCAGGCTTCAAGTCCTTTCATTGCCCTTTGTGATGGGATGATTTTCCGGATATGGCAACATAGTTTTCTGTTTTCAATGCTTTTATAAAAAAGGTTAATTCCTTTTTCCTTTACCATTTGTTCAACTTTTATTTTGTCGGGGAAATAGACTTCTATATTAATATCATATTTATTATTTGTGTCTTCAATTAATTTATAGGTTTCTGGAAATAACCTACCCGAGTCCAGGGTAAATATCCTGGTATTTTTATCAATTCGCACAATCATGTCAGTAAGTACCTGGTCTTCAGTTCCCAGGCTGGATCCAAGTACAATTTTTCCTTTATAGTTGTTTATAAAGTATTTTAGTATATCAATCGGGTGCTTATCAGCTAACCGATCGTTCAATATTTTTATTTTTTCAGTTATATGATTAATTTTCGTTTTCATTTGAGTAACTTGGATCGTTTTCCTGCTTTTTTAAAGAGGTTTTTAAAATCATAATACCAATAATCCCGGAAATAAATGAGCCGACGATTATCCCTAATTTCGAATTAGTGAGATATTCGGGGGTTTCAAATGCCAAACCGGCAATAAATATGGACATAGTGAATCCCATACCACCCAAAAAGCCAATGCCTAAAAGATGTATCCATTTTACCTGTTTAGGTAGTTTTGCAATCCCGGTTTTTACTGCAAGCCATGAAAAAAGTAAAATCCCTGTGACTTTACCGAGTATAAGACTTACTTCAATATTTAATGTAAGTGGGTTAAATAATTCACGACTATTGGAGATAGTAATTGCTACTCCTGCATTTATTAATGCGAAGAGGGGCATAACCACATACGTTACAAAGCCATGCAGCTTATGTTCTAAAGACTGAAGCGGGCTTTGAACTTTTTCTATTTCAGCCTCAATATTATCAACTGAAGCCAACTGGTTGTTAGTTAGAAGAATATCATCGTTATGAAATTTTTCAAGATTTTTTTCAACTCTTAAACGAAAGGTACCAACACGTTGTTTTCGACCAATCGGAATGGAAAAGGCTATAAGAACACCGGCTATGGTCGGGTGTACTCCCGATTTGAGAAACATATACCAGATTATCCATCCGATTATCATATAAAAGGGGATGATTCTTAATTTTATAATGTTAAACAGAATTAAGTACAGGCAAAGTCCTAAGCCAATTAAAAGAAATTTTATATGTATAGCAGAACTGTAAAAAAAAGCAATGATAGCTACTGCTCCCAGATCATCAACTATGGCAAATGCAACAAGAAATATTTTAAGGCTTAAAGGCACCCTTTTTCCCAATAAGCTAAGTAAGCCCAGTGAAAAAGCTATATCTGTTGCCATTGGGATACCCCATCCAGATGATGTTGCGGTTTCTTTATTTAAAAAAACAAATATCAAGGCAGGTAATAACATACCTCCTATAGCAGCAAATATTGGTAATGATGCCTGCTTTATTGATGACAATTCTCCGGCAACTATTTCACGTTTAATTTCCAAACCTATAACGAAAAAGAAAATTACCATTAATCCATCATTAACCCAATGCATAATTGTTTTCGACAAAATGAAATTACCAATTGAGATTGTTATTTTTGTTTCCCATAGTTCATGATACAGATATCCCCAATTTGAATTAACCCATAGTAAGGAAATAGCTGTAAATATAAACAATACAATTCCTCCTGAAGCCTCTTTTTGAAAGAATCGTTGGAAAGGATTAAGGATATTTTCAATTGATTTTACTTTATTCTTCCTCATTTATAAATGATATATTTTTTTGTTCACAAAAATAACATTTGGATAACATTTGAAAGAACAAAATTGTTTTTAATTTTTCTTCAACAGAAATTGTTTTTTCAATGCTAACACTTAGTTTTATGAAATATTTTTTTGTGTGAATTGATCACTAAACCAGGAGTAAAAATGAAATTGACATTAATGAGATCTTAACTTCAAAAAATCGGCAAACTCTTTTACAATCAAAAGGAGTAGCTTTTTTAGTTAGCTATTGGTATGGTAAATTCAAATTTGCTACCTTTTCCTTCCTCACTTTCAACCCATATTTTACCTCCATTTTTTTCTATAAATTCTTTACATAAAATTAAACCTAAACCAGATCCCGTTTCACCTCTTGTACCTGATGAGGAGTTTGCATTTCCTAAATCAAATAGATTATTAATCCTTTCTTCCGGAATACCTGTTCCAGTATCAGATATGCTTATTTCCCAGCAATTGTTTTGCCTTTTAACATCAATTTCAATCTTTCCCTTTTCTGTGAATTTTACAGCATTAGTAAGTAAATTTCTGAAGACAGCATTTATCATATTTCGGTCAGCAAAGGTTCGCACTACTCCAGGCACTTTTTTGTTTATCGAAATATTTTTTTCTTCCAGAGTATTCTTGACCAAATCTATATTTACATCAAATATTTCATTTACATCAAATTTTTCGGGTGCAAATTCTATTGATCCGGTCTGTGATCTGGCCCATTGTAATAAATTTTCAAGAAGTTTAAATATTTTCATTGTTGAATTGTAAATAACATTAAGATACTGACGTTTTTTGCTTTCAGCTAATTTATCATACCTTTTTAGTAACAATTCAGAGAAACCTAATATAGAATTAAACGGATTTTTTAGATCATGGGCAATAATTGAGAAAAACCTGTCTTTTGTTGCATTTAGTGTACTAAGGTTTTTATTTTTTTCATTTAATTCTTCTGCTTGTTCTTCAATTCTTTGTTGTCGTTCTTCAAGAAGGGCATTTGTTGAATTCAAATTCTCGTTTACTTCTTCTAGTTTCTCCTTTTGTGTTTTTAGTTCTTCTGCTTGTTCTTCAATTTGGTATTGCCGTTCTTTTAGAAGAGTGTTTGTTTCATTTAAAATATATGTTTGTTCCACAAGTATTTTATTCTTTTCTTCAATTTCTTTCGTTCTTTCCTTAACTAATTTCTCAAGGAATATTTTTTGTTTTTTAAGGCTACTCACCCTATAGAAATAAATAGTAGTGGTAAAAGATATAACTAACAATATTAATGATATCCTGAAAATCCAGGTTTTCCACCACGGAGGAAGAATATTAATTGTAACGGATATACCTTCTTTATTCCAAATACCATCGTTATTTGAAGCTTTTACCCTGAATGTATATGTACCAGGATTGAGATTGGTATAGGTTGCATTTCGTTGATTACCTACATAATTCCAATCTTGTTCAAATCCTTCCATCATATAAGCATACTGGTTTTTTTCAGGTATGGTATAATTGAGTGCGACAAACTCGAATGTAAATACAGATTGTGAGTATTTTAATGTTATTTCTTTTGTTTTGCTAATATGCTTTTGTAATACTGATTTTTCATCACCAACTGGGACTGATTTATTAAAAATTTTAAAATCGACAAGGGCAATACTGGGAATTACAGGATTATCACCAATTTTATCAGGGTGAAAAAGATTAAAACCATTGTTTCCTCCAAAAATCATTTCTCCATTGTTTAGTTTATAAAAACAATATGGAGAAAACTCATTTCCCTGTAAACCATCTTCTACACTATAGTTTTGAAATGTTTTGTTTACAGGGTCAAATTTTGATAACCCATTGACAGTGCTTAACCATAAATTTTCATGGTCGTCTTCTAAGATGCCAAAAATGGCGTTCGATGGCAGGCCATCTTTTTCAGTGAAGATATTGAAATTTTCATTTTTACGATCCATCAAGTTTAATCCGCCGTTTGTAGAAATCCAAAAATTCCCTTTTTTATCTTCGTATATGCAGTTAATTTGGTTGTCGCTAATACTCAATGAATTTTTAGGGTCGTTAGTATAACGTGTAAAATTGTCTGTAGACGGGTTATATAAATTAAGACCCTGTCGGGTGCCAACCCAGATATTGTTTTCACGATCCTGGTATAGATACCCTCTTACTTCATCATTTGACAGACTTTTTGGATCGGGTGTTTTTTTGTAATGTTTGAACGTTTTATTTGCAGGGTCATATACATCCAAACCGCGATACATTGTTCCTATCCACAGTTTTCCGTCATGAGCTTTTAGTAACTCATAAACCGAGTTCTGGCCGATAGAATTAGGGTTGTTAGGAT
>CAZWGG010000026.1:14841-18152 GCA_964633305.1 uncultured Bacteroidales bacterium | reverse complement strand
TCGATAATATTATCTATTTCTTAATTTTGGTCTGAATCTCAATTCAATTTCTTTTGAATATTCACCACGGCTCAACGTTGCTTCTGCATTACAATCACCATTACCGTAATCAAAAATAGTTGGTTCACGGTCTCCAACTTCAGATTCGATTTTCCCACTAAGAATGAATCTACAAGCTAACGAAACATGCAGTGAGTCAATTATGGCCCTGGTGTAGTTTTCTCCATTTGCTGTAAATCCATCTACTGAACCCCAAATTTTATATTCATCATCCCAGGGAGTAAGGGTTTCTTCACCGGCAACCCAGTGTCTCTCTCTTTCAGAGTTCCTGGTTATCTCTAAACCATCGGGGGCAGTAATTTTCCCATTTTGGAGAGTGATACTAAACCACATGTGGCCATTATTATCATACCCCATATTTTGAATAGTATGGGTTCCTTCCATGTGTATGCCGTTAATATAAAGATATTCTAACGTCACAGTACGATAAGGTCCATGGGTACTGTATCTTCCGGTTCTCACAATAATTATTTTACCTTCTCGGACAATCGTGTCAATTACATTACCAAATTGACCATACACAAATTGCCCACAACCTTCACCATAATCAACCTCAATTTGAACAGTTGTATCATTTAAATGTGATACAGTTATTGTTGGGCAATCATCTCCTGTCGATTTCAGAAGTGAAACAACATCTGAGGCATCAATATCGTTCATCATGGTTTCGAACACTGCATCTGTAAAAGCATCATCTTCAGTCAGTTCAGTGTATTCATCAGGAATTTTTCCTGATGTTTCATTGTTTTTTTTACACGATGTGATTATAAAAGCAGTTAAGAATACTACTGTAAAAAGTCCTACTAAAACATTTTTTTCTTCATAACTTCATTATTTAGATTCATACTTTCAAATTCACTAAACCGATAAAACCTTTCAAACAATGGTTGGTTTTTTAGATAACAAAATGCACTAGTGGTTTAATGAAGCGCTGAGTTTTTTTGCATAAAAAAGCCAGTCTTTTAAAGACTGATTTATAAACAGATAACAAAATGTTATTAACCCAAATAAGTTCTTAAAAGTTTATTTTTTGTTCGTTGTCTTAAATGTTTAATCGCTTTTTCTTTAATTTGTCTCGTTCTCTCTCTTGAGATTCCAATTTCCTCTCCAATTTCTTCTAATGACATCTGCTTTCTTCCTATGCCATAGAAAGATCTGATAACCCGACTTTCTTTCTCAGGCAATGTGTTTAGAGTTCTTTCAATTTCTTTGCTCAATGATTCATTAATTAAATTATTGTCAGTTGACGGGGTATCGCTGTTTTGAAGCACATCGAGCAAACTATTTTCTTCTCCTTCCTGGAAAGGCGCATCAACAGAAAGGTGTCTTCCTGATAGTTCAAGTGTGTTGGACACCTTTTCTTCAGGTAAGTCAAGCATGTTAGCAACTTCGTCGGGAGAAGGTTCCCTTTCATGCTTTTGTTCTAATTGTGAAAATGTTTTATTAATCTTATTTAGTGCTCCTATTTTATTCAAAGGCAACCTTACAATTCTCGATTGTTCTGCAAGTGCCTGCAGTATACACTGCCTGATCCACCAAACTGCATAAGAAATAAATTTGAACCCTTTAGTTTCGTCAAACTTTTTAGCTGCCTTAATTAAGCCAAGATTTCCTTCATTAATCAGGTCCGGTAAACTTAACCCCTGATGCTGATATTGTTTTGCCACCGATACAACAAACCTAAGATTAGCCCTTGTAAGTTTTTCTAAGGCTTCCTGGTCTCCCATTTTTATCCGTTTGGCTAATTCAACTTCTTCTTCAGGGGTAATAAGTTCCTCTTTTCCAATATCGTGTAAATATTTTTCCAGTGAATCACTATTCCTGTTAGTAATTGATTTCGTAATCTTTAACTGCCTCATAATATCCTCCAAAAATTTTTATTCATATTTTAAACACAAAAAGAGTAAAATTGTTGTATCTGCACATCAAAAAAGTAACTATCTATAACATTGAATAATAATTTGTTACCTTGAATTTAAGGATTTTTTTGAAATTATCAAAATTTAATTATTAATAGTTTTATAAAAAATGCATAAAAATTTATGAATACAACGATTCACTAAGTGTTAATATTTTATTAGAATTAATTTAAAGTTCTATAAAAAAGATATAATATCTTTAAATATTGTACGTCAAATTTTATTTTTTGTTGTATCTCCTCCGTAAAATAAGATAGTTTACGCTTGTTTAAGATCAACTATAGTTCAGACAATTCTAAAGAAAGAAAACCTGCTCAAAATTATAGTTATCTGGTATAATATAACAAATTTTAACAAATTTTAACGCAAATAAAATTAAATGCGATTTTATATACAAAATCAACTAGTTTCAAAAAATTCTAAAAGTTACTTTTGCTATGAATCTCAAAACCAGAATAATAGTCTATTCAGGCTTGATTATTGCTTCTATTTGCTGGGGGTTAACCTTTGTATGGTATAAACAGGTCTATCCAAATCTTTCTCCGGTAACTTTGGTTACTATTCGCTTATTGCTTTCTTCAATTCTTTTTTTAGTTTTTTCAATACCCTTGCAAAAGGTTGTTATCCTAAAAAGAAAAGATATTCCTTATTTTTTTTTATTGTCATTTTTTGAACCATTTTTGTACTTTTTATGTGAAAGTATTGGAATTCAATATATATCATCTACTTTAGCATCGCTCATGGTGGCAACTGTACCTTTATTTACTCCTGTTGCTGCGTATTACATTTTTAAGGAAAAAGTTACTGTTAGTAATTGTATCGGTATTATTTTTTCTATTATTGGGGTTTTTCTGGTTATTCAAACAGATAAATCAATTTATAAATCTTCCCTTAAAGGAATTATATTGATGATGATTTCAGTGTTTTCAACAATTGGGTTTTCAATATCTGTAAAACATTTAACAAAGAAATATAATCCCTTTACCATAATAGTCTATCAAAACATTATAGGCTTTTTATACTTTGTTCTAATATTTATTGGGTCAGGGGGTAATTTTTATGAAATAGTTCATCTAAACCATAAAACAATTATTCCTTTACTAAACCTTGCTGTATTCGGGTCGGGATTAGCATTTGTTTTTTACATCTTCTCAATTAAGAAAATTGGTATTGCAAAGGCTAATGTCTTTGCAAACTTAATACCTGTATTTACTGCAACTTTTTCCTACTTTATTCTGGGAGAGGAATTTACATTTAATAAAATAATTGGGATTTTAATTGTAATAGGCGGATTAATTTTGTCGCAATTAAAAGTTATTAGTAAAAAACAAA
>CAZWGG010000026.1:1559-14831 GCA_964633305.1 uncultured Bacteroidales bacterium | reverse complement strand
AATTTTAATTCTTATGTCGTTTTTCACTTTTAATGGATCACCGTCAATATGGATTATGGTTTTTTTATTTCTTTTTAATATGACTTTCTTCCCTCTAATCACTTCTACATATTTGCTTTTATCCATATTGCGACTAAAAAGCCGGATACCCAAAAAAATAAACTTGGTTATAGGAAAAGGTTTTAATATACATACATCTAAAAATCCGTCATCAATTATGGCATTTGGCGAAATATAAGCATTATTACCATATTGCCCGGTGTTTGTAAATGTAATTAAAAATGCTTTGTGTTTATACTTTATACCGTCGATTCTAAATTTATATTTTTTGGACCTATATGAAAAAAATTCTCGAATTGCTGTTTTTATATAATTCATAAACCCTCTGCCCGCATTTTCATCAAACAGCTTCCCAACTCGAGCATCAAAACCTATACCACAAGCACAAAAAAAATATTTCTTATTTACTTTTCCAACATCTATCTTTTTTATCTTTCCTTCATTAAGTGTTTTTATTGCCTTTTCAATTTTACTTGAAATTCCTAGATGCCGCGCCAAGCCATTTCCTGATCCAGCAGGAATAATTCCTAGCTTACCCCCGGTGTTTACAATTACCGATGCTACTTCATTTACAGTGCCATCTCCACCCACAGCCACAAACAAATTAAATCCCTTATTCAAAAAACTCTCTGTTATCTGGGCTGCATGTCCTTTATATTCAGTATTGCATATTAAATGATCGTATCTTTCCCTGTCTAAATTTTTATTGATTATTTCTGCTATTTTCTCTTTCTTCCCAGTCCCAGAAACCGGATTTACAATAAAAACAATTTTGGTTTTTTTTTCAGGAGCTCTGTAGTGCTGTATCAAAATGGTAAATTAATAGTAAAAAATATTTTGTTGTTGTTAAAGCAACTTATTAAGCCTTTCATTCATCCCTGAATAAGGGAAATATTATGATAATAAAAGGTAAATTTGTTCGTTTTCTTAAATGGTAAAACTATGAAAAAAATAATTATTCTTTTATCAACTTTTATGATAGCTTATCCTGCAAATTCGCAAGATACTGACAATGAGAAAAACTACTTAAATGAAATAAGGGGTGGCTTTTTTCAGTTTTTTTTTAATACTTTTTACCTTGAATATGAACATTGTTTTAGAAATAATACTGGCCTCGTTTTACAAGGTGCTGTGACGCTTAAAAAAGACAGTTACGAGGAAATATTTGGTGGACAAGGAGGTTTACAATACAGGGTTTATACGAGCAGAATCGGGCATGATTTTCTTATACTTCGATTTGAAAATGCCTATCTTGGTCCTTATTTCAAATACAGGTTTCTTGATGTAACCGATCTTGATGGAGCATATGTTGACGACATTTGGCAGGATGGAGAGATAAAAAATGCATACAATACTTTTAGTGGAGGTATCTTAGTTGGATTTAAATTATCTTTGCTTGAACGGATTGCATTCGATTTTAATATTGGCGGAGGTGTACAATTTACAGATGAAAAGAATGCAAATGTGCCTGATTATACCCTCGATATGTTTGGAGTTGCTTATACAGGAGTTATCCCAACAGCCAATTGCACTTTTGGGATACGTTTCTAAGAATATTATATGGGAAGTAGAATACTAATTATTTTATTTTTGATAACAGTCTCAATACCCTGTGTCGGCCAACCAGGGGGTAAAGCATTTCAATTTCTTGATGTTACCAATTCAGCAAGAATAGCAGCCATTGGAGGCAAGGCAACAGCTATATCGGACAATGACCTTAATCTGCCATTTTATAATCCTTCATTGTTAACCGAGCAAATGCATAATCACTTAGTGCTTAATTACGTTAACTACTTTGCAGGAATAAATTATGGATATGCATCATATGCCAGGTATTACGAAAAAATAGGAACTTTTGCTGCAGGTATTCATTATCTCAACTATGGAAGTTTTATTGGAGCTGATGAAACCGGGCAATTCACTTCTGATTTTCATGCTTCCGATTATGCTTTGAACCTTATTTATTCAAAAAAAGTTGATAGTTTACTTACAGCGGGAATTAATTTTAAACCAATTTATTCCAATCTTGAATCCTATTCTTCGTTTGCAATTGCTTTTGATGTTGGTATTACCTACCATAATCCCGGGAAAATGTTTACTGCTTCTTTGGTCATGCGTAATATAGGTACCCAACTAACCACATATTATCCAAATGGCGAATACGAACCATTACCTTTTGATGTAGTTCTTGGTATTTCACAGGGATTGCGTCATGCCCCTTTTACTTTTTATTTTATTGCCGATCACCTGGAAAAGTTTGATTTAACTTTTAAAACTGATGAAGACATAAAAGAAGAAGTTGATCCATTTTCCGGAGAAGTGAAAAAAGAAAATAAACTTGATGTTACTCTTGATAAAGTTATGCGTCACATAATAATTGGAACCGAATTTAATATAACTGATAATTTTGTTTTACGGTTTGGCTATAATTACCGTAAGCGACAGGAAATGAAAACCGACTCTAAAATAGGCATGGTAGGTTTTTCTTGGGGAGTGGGAGTTAGAATATCAAAATTTCATATAAGTTATGGCCGGTCTGCTTATCACCTTGCTGGTTCTCCAAATTACTTTTCTTTAAACATGAATCTATCTGAGTTTTATAAAAAATTCTAATAATCTCAGGAGTATATAACATAGCTACAATAGTTTTCTTAGCCTTCTTTTCATGTATTAGTCAATAATTTTTCATTAGGTGATCTATCACTTTGTCAAATATCACTTTTATGCTAGTTTCATTATCTATCTCTGGTTTCTTATTTAAATTTGAGAGTAAATCGTTCATTATCTGTTTCACATCCTCAAAAATTAGGTTTTTTTCTAACTTATCAGGATAATATACATTCAATAAATGGTCATAACAGCAGTTAAATTGCTGTCCTTTTGAATCAATTATTTTTGTTTTCTTATCAAATTTATGACAACATAATTCAGGATTCATAAGAAAATCATCTAACGAATACACAAAATCATAGTTCGAGTTATTGAATATCAATATTGGAAATACTGCTTTATTAAATCCAATTTCCATATATTTCCCCTGTAAACCCAGTGATTTAAAAGAATTTCCTAAGTTTAATCCTTTGTACAAATCATTTATATTATTCAATTGTTTCAATTTATTAAATATTTATAATAATTACTATGCAAAAATACCTTAAATGTTTAATTGCTATGAAATATATCTTTCTTTAAAGGCAAATTCTTATCATAATTCATTACATTTCAATAGCAATAAAAGATTTTAATTTGCTAACTTTAAGTTAGTAAAAAAAAGTTTAATAAAAAGATAAATTTCAATTAATTGAATAAAAGAGTTATAGTTCTTAGGTAATAACTGTAAAATGTATAGTAGAGTTGCCATATTTCTTTTTCTTTTATTTACCTCTATAAATAATAAACTCTATTGTCAATATTCTGAAAAACAAATGAAGGATGACTTTTTACTAGGAGAAGAATATATTTCAAAATACAGATATGACGCGGCGTTAACTTTTTTTCTAAGGATATATGAAAATGATAACCAAAACGCAAATATTAACTTCAGAATAGGACAGTGCTATTACAATATTTATACAGAAAGATTTAAATCAATTCCTTATTTTGAGTTAGCCACAAAAAATGTAACAAAAAACTATAAAGCAGGTGATATTACTAATTATGCTGCCTCAATAGAGGTTTTTTATATGTTGGGGGATATATATTTAAAAACAAAGAATTATAGTAAAGCTTACAATAATTTAATTAAATACAAAGAATATTTGGAGGAGAAAGACAATGAAAAGCTTGAAAAAGTTGAAAAAAAACTTCAAAATGTTGCAATAGCATATCAAATGGAAACAGCCCCCCTCCTTATTAAGGAAGAAGTTTTACCTGGTATTAATACAAGATTCTCTGATTATTATCCTGTTTTATCAAAAGGAGAAACAACACTTATATACACTTCGTTTTGGGAATCGGCCGATCAAATTTTCATGTCACGCAAAAAAAGAGGAACATGGTCTGTTCCGGTTAATATAACAGGGGAAATTGCTTCAGATGGAAATTGTTATGCAACTTCATTAACTAACAATGGCAAAACTTTATACATTATAATGAGAGGGTTATATAATAGTGATATTTATGTTAGTAATCTTATGGGAAGAAAATGGGATATTATGATGCCTTTGAATAAAAAAATAAATTCTAAAAATCATGAAATAGATGCTTTTGCATCTTTTGATGGAAAAATACTGTTTTTTGCCAGTGACAGAAAAGACGGATTTGGGGGGTACGATATATACAAATCGGTAAAAAAGGGTAATGATTGGGATAAACCTGTTAATTTGGGCAATACTGTAAATACACCATATAATGAAGAAAATCCTTATTTGACACCCGACAATAAATACTTCATTTTTAGTTCTGAGGGTCATAAAAGCATGGGAGAAAGAGATATATTCTTTTGTGAATTGAAATCTGACGGGACATTTTCAAATCCGGTTAATTTTGGGTATCCTATTAATACTATTGAAAACAATGAGAGCCTGGTTTACTTTAATGAAACTTCCACAGCATATTATTCAAGAGACACAAAAGATGACCATAGAAGAACGGATATTTTCAAGTTTACACTGGAAGAGAATACACTGGCCGATGCTTTGACAAATAATAAAGAATCTTTGACATTAGATGCTATTAATAACGATGAAAATTATATAAACAATTTAAAATATATTTTTAATTCTAACTTAACTTCAACTTCTTCCAGTATTACTAAATTTGAAGAAAGTGAAAATCAAACACCTGAAGTTGAAAATAATAACTTTCAATCCGATACTTCATTTCAATCAGTAGTTAATACAATTGCAGATAATAACCAAGAAAAATTTGTTGAACCAGAAAAAATAGCTTTATTAAATACAAATGAGGATTTTAGTACAACACCCATTAATGATGAAATTGGTTATGAAACGGCTTCAGAAACAGAATTATCTCCCCTTCTGGTCAGTCACCCAATTATACCTTCTACAACCAAACATAAAGATTCATTTACAGTGCAGATCATGGCTTTAAAACATTATCGCGATCCTAGTTACTTTAGTGAATTTAGAAATGTACGGGTTTTTTGTGGAGAAGATTTTATATACCGTTATGTTCTTGACGATTATGAAACTCCCAAAAAAGCACTTGAACAATATTACAAAGCAGTAAAATTGGGATATAAAGATGCCTTTATCAGAAGAACCCAGTCAATTCCAATAAATTAAATTATTCCATAAAAAAGAATTATTCGGTTTGAAATATGCTATAGATTCATGAAATTTGTGCAAAACTCAATATGATGAATTTTCATGAACTAATTTACAATCGTGAAAGCATTCGCGATTATGACCCAGAAAGAATTGTCGAAAAGGAAAAGCTAACCAGAATTCTTGAAGCTGGTCGATTAGCTCCTTCTGCCGCTAACCGTCAACCTTGGAAATTTATCCTGGTATCATCTCCAGAGATGCTGGAAAAAGTCAGGTCCTGTTATCATAAGCAGTGGTTTAAAGATGCTCCTCATATACTTATTGTATCAGGCAATAAAAATGAAGCCTGGACAAAGGGTTATGACGGGTATTGCTCCATAGAAACAGATTTGACTATAGCCATGGACCATATGATACTTGCCGCAGAGTTTGAAGGAATTGCTACATGTTGGATAGCTGCATTTGATCCTTCAGCTTTATATAAAGCTTTATCATTAAAAAAGCAAGAGAAAATATTTGCAATTACTCCACTAGGTTATCCCCGACAGAATTTTACAAAAAAGAATCTTAAAATAAGAAAATCCTTTGATGAAGTTGTTCGGCTATTGTAACAATTTTTGAATATATTTAGGACAAATGATAATTAGATTGACATTGTAATAATAGTTGTTAAAAATTAATAAATGCAAGTTTCTCTTGAGAATGATTGTCCTTTTTGCAAAAAATCAATAAAAGAAATCACATTCTTCGAAAGCAAGAATTTTAGGGCAATTTATAACATTGCCCCTATTCTACCGGGGCATGTGCTTATCGTACCAAAAAAGCATATTACCAGCTTTATGGAACTTACAGATAAGGGATTGTTTGAATTTGTAAAATTCAGCAGACATGTTATTCTTCTTCTTACCCGAACTTTTAAGACCGAGGCCTTTAACTGGACATTACAAGAAAAGGAGGAAGCAGGACAAACCATTGCCCATATGCATATTCATATTATCCCTCGAAAATCAAAAGATATAGAAACACCTGGAGACTGGTATCCAAAAGTAAAAAATAATTTACAGGATATTATTGATAGTGAAAAAAGACCGAAACTAAAATTAGAAGAATTAAAAAAAATTGTTACCTTGTTAAAAGAAACAGCTAAAGAATGTTATTCTGAATTAATCTAATTTAGAAGATTCGTTAAAACTCATACTGGCATTATTGATACTTGCATTCAATTCAAAACCTATCAATAAAGTGAGTGCATTAAAGTTCATCCATAGCATAAGAGCTATAAGAGCACCAATAGAGCCGAAAAACCTGTTAAACTGCGCAAAATTATTCACAAAATATGAAAATCCGAGTGAGGCTGTCAGGGTAAGGAGAGTCGCTAATGTAGAACCGGCGGAGAAAAATTTCCATTTTGTTTTTCTTACCGGAGCAAGGTAATAAAGAAAAGAAATAGAAATAAAAGTTAAAGTAACAGTAATAATCCACCGGCCTATTAATATCAAATAATAAGTGAAATCTATCTTTATAATTTCAAGTTCAACCAGTTTATTAATCGCTATTTTACTAAAAAACAACAGAAACATTGCAATGGTAACAAGAAAGAAAAAAATAAATACCAACACAATTGAAATTAAACGCTGTTGAAACCATGACCTGGTTTCTATAGAATGGTAGGTAGCATTAAAAGCCTCAATCATTCCATTAATTCCTTTCTGTGCAAAAAACAGTGCAACCAGTAATCCAAAAAATTGCATCCCACTTCTTTTCATAAATATTTCATCAATTAAGGCTTCAATAGCAATGTACGAATTTTGAGGTATCACGTCATAAAGAATATCCAACAACTCTTGTCTAAAATCTTTAATTGGAAGATATGGGATAAGTGAAAGTAGAAAAATAATAGCAGGTCCAAGTGCAAGCAGAAAATTAAATGCCACGGATGTAGCCCTTGTGTTAAAAGATCCTTTTATCAGTCCTTTAAAAAAGAAAGAAAACACATCATAAATTGGGATCTTGTCAAATCCGGGGAACGACATAATTCTTAAATAATCACCTAATTTATGTACTTGCTTGTTGAAAAATTTGTATGTGCGTTGATGACTCAGTTGATCCATTATTTAATCAATAGCTTTAAGGCTTAAGTCCAGACTATTTATTTTATGAGTAAGTGCTCCTATTGATATATAATCGACGCCGCATTCTCCATAATCCCTGACATTATCAAGTGTTATATTTCCAGAGGATTCAATTTCAAATCTTCCATTAATTTCTTTTACTGCCTCATTAGTTTGATCTATTGTAAAATTATCGAGCATTATTCGATGTACATTTCCAACTCGTAATATCTCTTTCACATCTTTTAGTGAACGTGCTTCAATCTCAATTTTAAGAAATTTTCCTTTATTTTCAATGTATTTTTTTGCTTTTAAAATAGATTTTTCAATTCCCCCGGCAAAATCAATATGATTATCTTTTATCAAAATCATGTCAAACAGTCCAATCCGATGATTTTCGCCTCCTCCTATCTTTACCGCTTCTTTTTCGAGCATTCTCATGCCCGGCGTAGTTTTTCTTGTATCAAGGATCTTCGTTTTTAACCCTTCAAGTTTTTTTACATAATTATATGTAGTGGTTGCAATACCACTCAAACGTTGCATAATATTTAAAACAAGACGTTCAGCCTGGAGTAGAGAAATTATCCTACCTTCAACTATAAAGGCAATATCTCCTGGTTTTATTTTTTTTCCGTCTTTTAAGAATATTTTAATTTTTAATTCAGAATCCAGTTCAGTAAAAACTTTTTCAGCTATATTGACTCCTGCAAGGATACCTTTTTCTTTAACTAATAACTTAACTTTACCATTGCTGTTTTTTGGTATACATGCTAATGAAGTATGATCTCCATCGCCTATATCCTCTGCAAATGCGTTTTCAATGAATCTCTTCAAATAACTACTGTCCATCCTCTTTCTGAATTCTCAGTTGATGAATTAATGGGGTATTGTCTTTCAACTTGACTAAAATAGTTACCCGAAACTTACCATTTGTTGTAGAGAGGTTTCCAATTGCATACCGAGATTCTTCTTTACCGCTTTTATGTAAAATAGTAAAGCTGTTTGGTATATTTTTTGCGAAAAAATCTTTAAGTATCAATTCAGCTTGTTCTCTACTATAAATATCATCATTACTATTAATAGCAAGCTCAAGATTGGTATTGAAATACTTTGATAAAACTGTTGCATCACCTGTTTTGAAAGCAACAATAATCTCACTTGGAATGTCAACTGAAAATGTGTTAATTTTCTGACTTGTAAATATTACAAAACTAATAACAAATAATATGTATAGTTTGATCCGTTCCATTTTTTTAGATTTATGTTTTACATAATGATAAACAAAAATCAAACCAAATATAAATAATTGCAAGTTAAAAATATTATTTTAAACTATTTTCAAACTCATGAATGAGTTTTCCACATATTTTTTTTTTTATATTAGAGACATATATTTTTAAAAATTATCTGTAAAATGAAAATAACTTTAATCAATACAGGAAAAACTTTAGAGACTCATATCATAAATGGGGTAAAGTATTACCAAGAAAAAATTCAACGATATATAAAACTTGACATTATTGAAATTTTTGAAGTTAAAGCTAATAAGGTGAAAAGTATTAGTAAACAAAAGGAGATTGAAGGAGAATCGCTATTAAAACAAGTTGATAAATCGGCTTATATTATTGTTCTTGATGAAAAGGGAATTGAGTACAGTTCAATAGAATTTGCAGATCATTTACAAAAAATAATGAACAAAGGAATTAAAAACTTAACATTTATAACAGGAGGGGCATACGGATTTTCAAAAGAAATATACGATTTTTCGCATGAAAGAATATCATTATCTCGTATGACCTTCCCTCATCAGTTAGTCCGTTTAATATTTATTGAACAGTTATATAGAGCTATTACCATACTAAAACATGAACCTTATCATCATATTTAAAATAAATCTTTAATTTTAGATACTATAATTTCCACATAGTATGAATAATACAATCAAACTGGTAATCACTGCTGTTTTATTGATTTTATTGGCAACAGTTTCCAACTTGTTTTTTTCTAATATTGAATTTGGCGAAAGAGATGTATATAGGTTTCAAAAAACACTTAATAAAAAAGTTGATGCTCTTGATAATATTATTTCATTTCTTTTTAAAACAGGGGATGTTGAACCATTCGAAAAACTAAGGAGAAAAGGGTTTTCCATATTAGTATACAGAAATGACTCATTGTTAAATTGGTCAGATAATGGTATTTCATTTCCTAATATTTATGATTCGGCTTATTTCAGCAACAGATTGGTTTTTAACTCGAATGCATGGTATGTTGTAAAAGTCTATAAAAAATCTATTTACAAAGCAATCGGATTTATTTTAATAAAGAAAGAATTCCCTTATGAAAATGATTTTCTAATAAATGGATATCAAAAATCTTTTAAACTCCCTGTTGATGCAGAAATTCATAAAGAAAAATTTCGCAAGGCATTTTCTATTTATGACTGGGACAAAAATTTTATTTTTGGCATATCTCTTAATAACCAACTGAAATATTCTCTTTTAAATAAATATTTGCCTCCTTTTTTCTATTTCTTAAGTTTTTTAGTATTTCTGCAATTAATTAACGTTTACCTAAAAAAAATAAAACAAGGAACCAGAAAAAACTGGTTAATTATCGGATTCGGTCTATTATTTATACTTCTGCGATTATTTCAAACATTCATTCGTGTACCAACTTCATTATACCAATTAGACCTTTTTAGCCCCGTTCTCTTTGCGAATTCTGAATTTCTTCCTTCTCTTGGTGATTTACTCCTGAACACTATACTCATTACATTTATAGTTATAAAGCTAAACCGAGATTTTTTTGTTCACGAAAGATTCTTTTCCCCTAAACTTTCTAGCAAAAATGCATTGCCTGTCTTTTGCGTAATTATAATTGTTGGGTACTTTATATACATTTATCACATTTTTGACAGTCTTATTGTTAATTCAGGCATTTCATTTGAAGCTCATAAAATTACAGGACTGAGTATATACAGCCTAATAGGACTATTTATTATCGGTTTACATTATATCTCACTTGTCCTTATTATTGATAAATTATTAGTGATCTGCAGAGGCGCAGTTAGAATTGAAAAACTTATCATAACGTTTTCTCTTGTCTTAATCACTGCAATTATATCATTATATCTATTTGGGATTCGTATAGATTCTTATGCAATTATTTTCTTATTCTTAATTTTTGTCATCTTTTGTATAATTCATTTTCAAAAAACAGTCATTTTTAGTTATAGTTTTCAAGTAATTCTGATTCTTTTATTCTCTGTTTTTTCAGTTTATTTTATTTCAAAAACAACTGAGCAAAAAGAACGTCAAAACATGTTAATTTTAGCTGAAAACCTGGCTACAGAGCATGACCCAGTTGCAGAACTTCTCCTGGAAGATATAAGTGACAGAATTGCCGGCGATAGTATATTAGAAAATATGCTGTTTGATATGAACGTTAGCTACCAGGATATCAGCGCTTATCTGAGCAATAATTTTTTTACAGGATTCTGGGAAAAATACAGTTTCCATTTTGTTGATTGTCGTCCACAGGATAGTATTTATTTTGATATTCCTAATGAAGACTCTTATCCTTGCTATGAGTTTTATATGGGCGTGATCAACGACCGGGGCATGCAACTGTCAAACTCAAAGTTTTACTACATTGATAATAGTAATGGACGTATTAATTACCTGGGAATAATACCCTTTAGGAGAAAAGAAAAAGAAATAAAATTATTTATTGATCTTGAATCACACCTAGTTCCTGAAGAAATAGGTTATCCCAGGTTGTTGCTTGATGATAATTTTGAACATATATCTTATCTAAAAGATTATTCCTATGCAAAATACTATAGAAACAAACTCATAACCCAATCAGGTGATTTTCCTTACAGTCTAAACAGAAACATGTATGGAGAATATAACCAGGACTTTAGCTTTATTCGCTTTGACAGGAATGATCATCTCATCTTTAATATTGATAATGAAAATACTATTATCCTAAGTAAGCCTTCAGTAAATTTCTTCAATTTACTGGTTTCTTTTTCTTACATATTTGTTTTTTACTACATTTTATTAGTAACTACATTGCTTGTCAATAACATTTCCAAATTCGACAAGAAATTTGAATTTAATCTCAAAAATAAAATCCAAATTTCAATAATATCTATCCTATTGCTTTCACTTATTCTAGTTGGAGGAGGAACAATCTATTTTAGCATTGAACAATACCAAAATAAAAACTTCGATAACTTAAGCGAGAAAATCCAATCGGTTTACGTCGAGCTTGATCACAAACTTGCTTATGAAAATGAGTTAACACCAGGATGGTCGGCAGATAAATACGATAATTTAGATCAATTACTGATAAAATTCTCAGATGTATTTTATTCTGACATCAATTTGTATGCACCAAATGGGGATTTACTGGCTACATCCAGGAGTGAGATTTTTGAAAGAGAATTAGAAGGAACTAAAATGAATCCTGTAGCTTATCAAAAATTAACCATTGAAAAAAGTACAGAATTTGTTCATCGTGAAAGTATTGGTAAATTAAGCTACCTTTCAGCTTACGTTCCTTTTATTAATGTTGATAATAAGTTATTGGCATATTTAAATCTTCCTTATTTTACAAAAGAAGACCTGTTAAAAAAAGAAATTACAACTTTAGCAGTAGCTATTATAAATATCTACGTATTATTAATATTAATTACTATTGCTGTTACTATCTTTATCTCAGATACAATAACAAAGCCCCTAAAACTACTACAGGAAAAATTCGGCCAAATAAAACTATTAAAACAACACGAACTTATTGAATATCGGGGAAGTGATGAAATAGGCAAACTTGTTTTAGAATACAACAGAATGGTACAAGAGTTGCAAAAAAGCGCTGAACTCCTTGCTCGTTCCGAACGCGAAATTGCCTGGCGGGAGATGGCAAAACAAATTGCCCACGAAATCAAAAACCCATTAACCCCAATGAGATTAACCGTACAGCATCTTCAGCGTGCATGGAATGATAAAAAAACCGATTATCCAGACATACAGAAAAGAGTTACCCAAACACTTATCGAACAGATAGATAATTTATCAAAAATTGCTTCTGAATTTTCGAATTTTGCACAAATGCCCAAGGCAATCAATCAAAAAGTTAATTTAGAACAAAAAATAAAAAACGTAATAAGTTTATTTTCAAATTCTTCAAAAATTCAAATCAACTTTAGTAAGAATGTAAAAAATGACATCCACATATTTGTAGATAATGAACAACTATCAAGAATATTTTTAAATCTTTTGAAAAATGCCATTCAATCAATCCCCGATAAGAGAAAAGGAGAAATTGATGTTATACTCGAAAAATACGGGGATATGGCAGTAATAAAAATAAGAGATAATGGAAAGGGAATACCCGATGATGTGAAAGATAAACTTTTCATGCCTAACTTTACCACCAAATCAAGTGGTATGGGACTGGGCCTGGCAATAATTAAAAACATTATAGAAAATATTAATGGCACTATTGATTTTGAAACTAAACTTGGAGCAGGCACTACTTTTATTGTAAAATTGCCCATTTATAAGGATATTTGAAAGCATAGGTCAATTTAACTTATATCAGATACCCTATACATCCTGGCAATATTAATATTGATAAATTAATCCATAAATGACCTGAGATTTTTTTATATTTGATTATACTAACGCCTAAACATATTCACGCTTGAAGAGAGCATTGGCCATATGGTTAGGATTCTTTTTGTTTTGTTCTGCCAAATCTCAGCAATATATTAGCGGTATTGTAAACCATTATCTTGAAATCGATTCTGTTTTTGGAGATGTGGTCAGGTATGTAAACTCAGGTGAAATAAGTAAATTTCA
>CAZWGG010000026.1:0-1549 GCA_964633305.1 uncultured Bacteroidales bacterium | reverse complement strand
CAAATGGGGGACAAAGTTTTACTGATCCAGATGACCGGAAGGACTATTTATGACGGAGGGTCAACTAATTTCTTGACCAATGAAAATAGAGGTGTTCGACAAAATATAAATAATGCCGGAAATGGAGGAAATACAAATACCAATTGTACAGGAGCAGGAGGAGGAGGTGGTGGTGGGGTAACCTGACACTCAGTACCATCTTTGCCCTCTTTTTCAACAATTGACACATCGTTCGGACAAGGAGGAATAAGCTATTCTCCATGTTTTAATGCAGGTAGCGATGGTCAACCCGGCCGTATTTACTCTTCGTTGCTGTTACCTTTAAATGGTTTCTTGTTTAATACGATTAAAGGACGAGATACCGTATGTGCCGGGATATTGCATATTTTTCTTACAGCAAATTTGAAAGCTAGTGCACAAAATTTTTTTGCTGAACTAATAAACGGGAATTGGGAAAATATTTCACCATTAAAATTTAACAGCTTAGATTATAATGTTGGTTTTCCTTTCCTAACTGATGATGGGCAGAAACTTTTTTTTTCATCTCAAGACCCACAGGGGAAAGGAGGTTTTGATATTTATGTTTCACAATGGAATAAAGGACAACGGGATACTCCTAAAAATTTGGGAGAAAAAATAAATACAGTTGAAAATGAAGTTTTTCCTTTTTTTCATTCTTCAGGCAAATTATACTTTTCATCGAGAGGACACGGAGGTAAAGGCGGACTGGATATTTTTTACTCAGAGTTAGTAAATGTCAGGAATCAGCATGGAGAATTGCTTCCTTTTTATGTTATCCCTATTGGCGGTATTCCGAAATATCAAGGTAATTGGAAGTATAGAAAAGTAAACTGACCATGGACATTAATCTAGATCAATATGCATACACATCTAACAACCAAACTATTCTGTGGGGTCTTATTGATATTCTTTTCTATTGAAATAAATACGGCTCAATCCTTTTAAACGACTTCAGGAAAATTTTGACGGTGCATTTGTTTTTTACCAACCACGGGATATTGTCAGTGGAGATTTCTATTGGTTTGATAAGATTTCCGACACAAAATTTATTATTGTTTGTGCCGACTCAACAGGGCACGGTGTGCCAGGCGCTTCTATGTCAATGATTAGAACAACCCTTATTAAAGATATTTGTAAACGTGAAGAAACAAAATCACCGTCTGATATTTTGAATAGCCTTGATGTCGAACTGAGAAACACTTTAATCAAAATGTTGAATCAGAAAATGCAGATGATGGAATGGATATTTGGTTATCCTGACCAATTTGGAGGCACCATGGGGAAAAAATTTAAGATGGCTAGACTAAAAAACCTATTGGATGACATACATAAGAAGCCCATGGAAGAGCAGTACAGCTATGTAAAAAGAACTTTTAATCTTTGGAAAGAGGAATATCCTCAATTAGACGATGTGCTATTCATGGGCATTATGCTCTGATTTTGACAGACAGAAAAAAATAAAACCTAAAAACAAAAAAGTTATTTTCTTAGAATACTTGTAGCATTACAACAAAGAAAGCAGGGTTGG
>CAZWGG010000025.1:15518-18782 GCA_964633305.1 uncultured Bacteroidales bacterium | reverse complement strand
AACTTATGTCGTTATGCTTCTAAATATGTAAAAGAAATGGATACAGCCGAAGAAATTGTTCAGGATCTGTTTGTTAACATTTGGGAGAAAAGGCATGAGTTGAATATTCAAACTTCTGTTAAATCGTATTTTTATAGGGCTGTTTATAATAATAGTATTAATTTTTTAAAGCACTGTGCCATAAAAAATAGATACGAAAAATATATAAAAGAATCACAGGTGGAAACAGAATATGACCTTACTGAAGAAATAAGAGCACAGGAACTTAATGAAATAATTACTGAAACACTGAATTCCCTGTCTGAGCGATGCCGGAATATTTTTAACTTAAGCCGGTTTGAAGGACTAAAATATCATGAAATAGCAGAAAAGCTATCTCTTTCTGTCAAAACCATTGAGGCCAATATAGGAAAAGCTTTAAAACTTTTAAGGAAAAACCTTAAAGAATATACAGAATTTTCACAATTGAATAGCCAATAAGATGAATAAAATAATAAAAACCAATTGGAGATTGCTTGCAAGATATTTTGCTGGCGAATGCAATGATGCGGAATTAGCTCAATTAGAACAGTGGCTTGATAGTGGGCCAAAAAATAAGTTACTTTTTGAAAAGTTAAAAGAAGATCAGGAAACGATAAATGAATACAAAAAGATGAAAAAAGTTAATGTAGATAACGCCTGGGATAATGTTTTGAACAAAATTCAGGATACACAAAAAGACAGGAAAATTCCGGGCATTCATATCAATGCGGGCAAAAAATTGAAGATATCACCGGTATTATTAAAAGTTGCTGCTACATTTCTTATCTTAATAGGATTATATTTCACGTATAAAATCTTCATGAGTAGCGAAAACAAAACTGTTTCCGGTTATTTAAGTGGATATACAACAAATAATACTACGCAAATAATCTTACCCGATGGCTCAAAAGTATTTTTAAATGCCGATACAAAAATATCTTATCCAAAAAAATTTATTGGTAATATAAGGGAAGTAATTCTTTATGGGGAGGCATTTTTTGAAGTCGTTCCCAATGCCAATAAACCATTCATTGTTAGGGCAGATAAGGCAAATGTACGAGTACTTGGTACCTCTTTCCTGGTAAACACCCATACGGTTAACAAAAATAATGTTGAAGTTTATGTTGAAACCGGTAAAGTACAATTGTATGAAAGCGAGGATAATCATATTCTTATTGAACCCGGGTATACGGGCCAATTAAATAAAAAAACTCTTTCACGAAGTTTGAATAAAAACAAAAATATTATTGCATGGAAAACCAAAAAGATTACATTCGGCCCAGAAACCAGGCTTGAAGAAGTAGTGAAAGTTCTTGAACATACTTATAATGAAAAAATAGTTATTAAAAACGATAATGCACTAAAATGTGTGTATAAGGGTACATTTGATAATGTGCCATTCGATTCGGTCATAAAAACCGTAGCTAAAACATTTGGATTTGAGATTAAATATGAAAACAATAAAGTTGTCCTTTTAGGTAAAGGATGTTAAAAAATGTATGATAATTTAAAAATTGTGAACACCACTTAACTTTTGTAGACTGTGAGCCTCTGCCAAAAGCAATTATATGGCTTAAAGGTTGTTCTGACATTATTTCTCATTTTACTGATTCAAGATACATTCGGTCAGAAAACAATCCTCGATCAACGATATTCATTTGAATGTCAACAATGCAGTTTTGTTGAAACTCTTGACACACTTGAAAAAAAATTAGAAAACTACTACTTCTCTTTTGATCCCTGCCTTTATAAAGAAAGAAATAACATAACTTTTTCATGCACAAATCTTAAACTTAGGCAAATACTTGATAGTTTAGTAATGGATACAACTATTCGTTATAGTATGATAGACAGACAAATAGTACTTTACAGGCAAAATCTTAGAAAAGATTCATCTCAGCTACTTAAAAAGAATAACCCTGGAATATTAGAGATATCAGCAAAGGTTATTGATAAACAAACGGGAAAACCTGTTCCTTTTGCTAATATTGGTGTTCTTGGAAAAAGTATTGGAACTGTCTCCAATATACACGGAGAATTTGTACTTAAAGTTCCTTCTCACATGTCTGCAGACAGTTTAGGAATATCATTCATAGGGTATAAAACATATATGGAATCGTTAAGACAAGCTGCTAAGCACGATATTTTTGAACTTCAGCAGGATTATATTCCCATACAAGAGGTAATAATTAGGAAAACCGAACCATTGCTGTTATTAAATAGTGCCCTAAAAAAAATACCGGAAAATTATCCTGTGAATCCTTCATTGTTAACCTCTTTCTACCGCGAAACTATTAAAAAAGGCAATGAGTTTTCAAGTATAACCGAAGCTGTACTACAAACATACAAAGCCGGCTATACAAAAGAATTTTCAGGTGATGAAATAAAAATTATAAAAGGAAGAAAATCAGAAAATATAAGCCGGAATGATACCATATTAATGAAATTAAAAGCCGGATTAAATACTACACTTTTGCTCGATATTATAAAAAATCCGGCTGATTTTTTGCAAAAAGAAAATTTTCAGTTTTACGAATATCACCTGGTTGATATTATTGTTAATAATGACCAGGAAACTTATGTAATTGAATTTAAACAAAAAGAAAATGTTCGTGAACCATTATATTATGGGAAAATATACATAAACATCAGGGATCTGGCCATTACACATCTTGATTTTTCAATGAACCAGGACGGTATAGGAAAAACAGGGGGCAGATTTGTAGTCAAAAAACCCCGGTGGCTGAAGGTTAAACCTGTTTTGGCCAATTACAGTGTTAGTTACAGGAAATATGGAAACAAATATTACCTTAACCTGGTAAGATGTGAGACAGAATTTAGATTAAGAAAACGAAAACAGTGGTTTGGCTCATCATTTAATTCAAAAATTGAAATGGCAGTAACTTCTATCGACACTACCAATATCAAAAAATTTAGGTATAGAGAAATCTCAGACACACGAGGTATCCTTACCGAAATAGTTTACAAGAATTCTGAAATCTTTTGGGAAAATTATAACTATATTAAACCCGATGAACCTCTTGAAGAGGCAATAAAAAAGATAAGCAAGGGCATTTACGAATAAAGATCAAACGATTTGTCCACTTGGACATCCCGATAGACAAAAAGATCAAACGATTTGTCCACTTGGACATCCCGATAGACAAAAAGGTCAAACGGTTTGTCCACATGGACATCCCGATAGACAAAAAGGTCAAACGGTTTGTCCACATGGACATCTTG
>CAZWGG010000025.1:0-15418 GCA_964633305.1 uncultured Bacteroidales bacterium | reverse complement strand
CATGGACATCCCGATAGACAAAAAGGTCAAACGGTTTGTCCACATGGACATCTTGATAGACAAAAAGGTCAAACGATTTGTCCACTTGGACATCCCGATAGACAAAAAGGTCAGACGGTTTGTCCACATGGACATCCTGATAGACAAAAAGGTCAAACGGTTTGTCCACATGGACATCTTGTAATGTACAAGCAACCAATTATCTTGAACAGTTTGGTGATTATAGAGTGGATGATGCATCTATAACCTATTTAATGGATTAAGAAAGAGTTTTAACTCGAAACTGTCGACTCCACGGAAAAGCATAGTCAAACGTAAAGCTGCAAACGATAAAATGAAGAAGCTAATTAGTGAAGCGGGAAAAATTGCTTGAAGATCAACTTAACAGGATGATAGTTCGATTTAAGACTACACACCCCGATTTTTACACTGCTTACCAAAATGCCCGTATGATAGTGAACCTTGATATCAGGCACGAGAAAGAAGAATAATAGGCTGCTTGATAAAGCCTATATTTCATTTTAAATTTAATACTTTTAGCCATTGTTCACCTTTATTGTGTAAACAAATTATAGTAAACAGGTGAGAGAACTGTATTTTTTAATATCTTTATTAAAAGAAAAAAAGCAAACTAAAAAGTAACAGTATGAAAAAAATGGCATTCTTTTTACTCTCTTTATCGGTTGTATTTTTATGCTCATGTTCTTCAAAAAGCAATCAAAATGCTGATAAAGAAGCCGACATCCAGGAAGTCAAATCATCAGTTGATGAGAAAAAGGTTCAGGATGACCGTCAACAATTAACATCTGATCAATTGGCAGAATTATTGCCAGAAAACATTTCAGGATACCCTATAGCCCAACAAATTCTGAAAACACCCGATGATGTTGAAAAAGTTGGGGCTTCACGACAATATTTAGATAAAGAATATAAAGCATACATAAAAGTCTCAATAACCGATTATCCCCAACCCCAGGAAGATTATGAAAAAGCCTGGTCATACAACAAAAGCTTTGAGAATGATTCCCGAAAAACTACGGTAACCCAAAAAGATGGTGTGGATATTTATGAAGTGATTATGAAAGATAGCAAAGCAAAATTTACAACGTTTGCTATTAATCACCGGTTTGAAGTTTACATAGAATCAAATAAACTGGATGATATTCAATTACATTACGATGTTGCAGAACCTATTATTGACAAACTAAAGAAAACACAATAAAAAGCATGTATAGGGTCTATTCAAAATCAGGATAAAGCAAATATTTTATCCTGGTTTTTTTATATTTTTCAATATCCTTATTCCATGAGTTTTTTATTTCTTCAATAGAAATACCCTCTATTATTTGTTGTTTTAGGACGTCATTACCGGCAAGGCTATTAAAGTAACCGGTGAAAAATTTTTCACCCAGGTTCATTTTTTTGTAGGCCAATATCAGCCAGTAAAGGTCTATGCTTTTTTTGTTAGCCAGGCTGTCAACAGGCTGGCTTCTCAAATCCAACCCAAAACATTTTAAGTTGTTGTGTTTAGGATTACCGGCACCATACGAGGGTTTAGGCACATAAAAAAAATCTTTTCCCGGAAAACCAGGATGCCCTATAACCTGGAATGGAAAATCAGTCCCCCTGCCAACATTCATAACAGTGCCTTCAAATAGTCCTAACGAAGGGTAAAGATAAACAGCTTTCATATTACGAAGATTCGGTGAAGGATTAACAGGAAGAGAATACCTGCTGTTGTGCGTATAGTTTTTGCAAGGGATTACGGTAAGTTTACACAGAATTTTATGGTTAAGCCATCCTTCCCCATTAATCATCTGGGCGTATTCGCCAATGGTAAGTCCATATACAATGGGCACAGGGTGCATTCCTACAAATGACCGGTATTTCTTCTGCAGTAAAGGGCCATCCACATAAAAGCCGTTTGGGTTCGGACGGTCAAGAACTACAAGCGGAATATTATTTTCGGCGCAAGCTTCCATAATGTAGTGAAGGGTAGATATATAGGTATAAAACCTAACTCCTACATCCTGTATATCGAATATTATGACGTCTATTTGATTAAGATCTTGGGCCCCAGGTTTCTTTTTTTTTCCATATAGTGAAACAATAGGGATATTGGTTAACGGGTCAATGTTATCATTAATACTTTCCCCGGCATCTTTAGTGCCCCTGAATCCATGTTCAGGACTAAAAAATTTTACTACAGTAATACCTGATTTTACTAAACTGTCAACCAGATGTACCGTATCAATAAGCGATGTATGGTTTGCGACAATCGCCACAGATTTGCCTATTAGTAACGGGAAATATAACCCGGTTCTTTCGGCTCCTGTTTTTATAATTGGAGCATTCTCTGCTTTAGGTAGTTGACAGCATGTAAATCCAATAAATAAAACAAAAAACACTATAAAAATATATTTTTGCATTAAAATAGTACTAATTTGATTGAAGAGACTAAATTAGTATTTTTAAACCTTTTAACTATAAAAACAAGGTGAACACCGGATTTTTCATAGCAAAACGATTAACTTTTGATAAAGATAGCAAACTATCTCTTTCAAGGCCAATAATAAGAATATCGGTTTTGGGCATTTCATTAAGTTTGGCAGTTATGATTGTTGCAACTGCTGTTGTTACTGGATTTAAAAATGAGATTCGCAATAAAATCATTGGCTTTGGATCGCATATTCAAATTTTAAATTTCGATTCAAACAACTCGTTTGAAACAATTCCTGTTTCTAAAAATCAAGACTTTTATCCTTCACTTGATTCTGTAAATGGCATTAAGCATATACAAATTTTTGCCACAAAACCCGGAATAATAAAAACAAAGGATGAAATTCAAGGAGCTATTGTGAAAGGCATTGGCAGTGATTTTGACTGGACATTTTTTAAACAAAATCTTGTTGAAGGGACAGTTTTTCATGTAAATGATTCCGTTAAAACCGAAGACATCCTGATATCAAGGTACCTTTCATCATTGCTTAAATTAAAAGTTGGAGACAGGTTTGGTATGTATTTTATTGATGACAAACCACGTGGCCGTCCTTTTACAGTGGCCGGCATATACGAAACAAGCCTGGAAGAATTCGATAAACAGTTTGTACTGGCTGATATCGGTCATATACAAAAACTTAATAACTGGAGTAATGATCAGGTTAGCGGGTTTGAGGTGTTGTTAGATAATTTCAATGATATAGACTATATGACTTATGTAGTATCGGGCATTGCAAGTACCCGGTTTCTTGATGACGGGTCAAAACTACGGGTGGTCAACATAAAACAAAAATACCCGCAAATTTTTGATTGGTTAGGGCTTATTGACAAGAATGTATGGATAATATTAGGGCTTATGTTAATTGTATCTGCATTTAATATGATTTCCGGATTGTTAATTATGATCCTTGACAGGACAAATATGATTGGTATTCTTAAAGCAATAGGGTCTGAGAATAGTACAGTTAGGAGTATTTTTTTATACCAGGCAGCATATTTAATGATAAAAGGACTGTTTTGGGGAAACTTAATAGGATTAGTAATTTGTTGTATACATCATTATTTTAAAGTTATACAGCTTGACCAATCATCTTACTTTATTGACTATGTGCCGATAAATTTCAACTTTTTTTATTTTATACTCCTGAATACCGGTACACTTATTTTGACATTTTTGATTTTATTGTTTCCTTCCATGATTATTTCAAGGATAAGTCCTGTGAAAACCATCCGGTTTAATTAATAACGAATTGGGTAATGATAACCTATACCGAATATCAGAGAATTAAAAAACAGCTTATGCAGCCATTGCCCGGTAGCAGGGTCCAATTTAGCATGGCCCCGGCAATTAGAATTGATATTGATCAAAATCAACTTAATAAGAAGGCAGGAGTGCTGATATTACTTTTCAGGGATAACGATCGACTTTATACGGTTTTCATAAAACGAACAGAGTACGATGGTGCTCATAGCGGACAAATAAGTTTTCCTGGCGGAAAGTTTGAAAGTACCGACCAATCGCTTGATGTAACGGCGCTACGTGAAACCGAGGAAGAAATTGGAATTAAAATGTCTGATGTTGAAATACTGGGTAAACTAACACCTTTGCCCATTCCAGTTAGTTGTTTTGAAGTTTTTCCTTATATTGGCGTGTTGAATAGCGAACCTCTGTTCAACCCCGATCCTTCAGAAGTGGAATATATCATTAAAGCAGAAATCAAAATGCTTTTAAATCCGGCAGTATCGACCAAGAAAGAAATGTTACATAATAATAAGGTTATCCAGGTCCCTTACTTTGATATTGCAGGAAACCATATATGGGGAGCGACGGCGATGATTCTTGGTGAATTTTTAGAGGTTCTCAGGAAGGCAGGTTTTAGCTACGAAAAATTATGATTATTTTGCAACGTATTAATTCGATTTATTTTTCGTCCATAATAGATTAACCAGTTGTTATGAATAAAAACAATGAATATTTAGAGATTAAAAATAAACTAGGGCCCTGCGGATTAAGTTGTGACAAATGTTTTGCTTTTAAAGAAGGAAAGATAAAACACCATAGTGAACAACTAATGAAGTACCTGGGAAATTTTGATATTTATGCAGAACGGTTTGTAACCCTGTTGGGAGAGCCTAAATTTAGAAATTATGCGGTATTTAAGGGGTTATTGGATTATTTTGTTCACGTTGAATGCCAAGGATGCAGAAAAGAAACCTGTAAGCTATTTAAAGATTGTAATGTGCGTGAATGTCATAAAGCCAAAGGAGTTGACTTTTGTTTTCAATGTGATGATTTCCCTTGCCAACATACAGGATTTGATAAGCACCTGCATAAGAGATCGGTAGAAATTAATACCAGGATGAAAAAAAATGGAGTAGTAGCCTATTATAATGAGATTAAAGATAAGCCAAGGTATTAGTGAAAAGTATCAACTTCCTTTAAATACCATTATTCTATTTAACTGATTGATGTAAACAACGGGTAACCGTTTTTATTAATTGTTCTCCTTCAAACGGTTTACTTACCCACGCAGTAATTTTAACCTCCTCAGCCTGTCTGATTTTCTCAATGTTTCTTTCTGTGGATAACATAATAATGGGTATGAATTCATAACGCTTTCTACTGCGAACTTCTTTCACTAATTCAATTCCATTAACCTCAGGCATGTACAGGTCTGTGATTACAAGGTCAATATTTTGGCCGTTAAAAAATTTAAGGGCTTCGAAACCATTTGATGCATGCAGGAATTCACAATCCAACTTTGAAAGAGCATTTTGAATGATCATTCGTGTTTTTTCAAAATCGTCAACAATAAGAACTTTTTTTTTCATCACATTTTATTCTAAAATAGTTTTTAAAACCTATTCTACAGGAAATAGTATAATGTTTATTTTTTTAATTATAAACTAGTATTATTCGAAAGACGGAGTATAGAGACATCTTATATTAAAGGTAGTAAAAAAATAGGAATTCAGAAAATATTACCAGTCAAAATTTGGAAGTTGAATAAATGAGTATTGGAAAAGTATTATTCCATAGAAGCATGGTTACATTAATACTGAAAGAAAACGGGTTTGTAAATTATTAAAAACAAACCCGGAGTTATTACAATTATAAGATATAAAATGATTACTATAAGTATTTATAAACAATAAGTAATTGATGTATTTTCTGAAAAATCAAACTCAAAATTTATTTCATTCATTCCATCTGATTCGTCCATAATATTTATTGTGTAATGTCCGTATTCAAGGGGGCCGATAACATATTCGATATCATAATTACATGTACAATACATGCTAGGATTCACATGATTTTCTTTAATGTTGATTATATTGCCCGTTACTTCAGCACTTATCGTAATACTATCAAAAGAACAATTGAATACGGCATTAACATGTTCTATTGCTAAATAATTCAAATCTGTAGTATGAAGAGTTACACAGGGCAATTCAGAAAAGGTGCTTTTTAAATTGTTTTTACATTCGGAATGTGTAGCACTCTTTTTTTTAAAGCTTATAGTATCACTATCTTGCTTTTTTTCGCAGGCCGGAAGGATCAAAAAAATAACAAATATAACTGTTAATGTTTTTGATACCTGTAATTGAATACCTTTCAATAAATTTTTCTTCATAACTTTATTTTTTTTGGTTAATAATTTAACTATTACTGAATTCATCGGTTTATCTTTTTATTTTTGTCAGCCGATACGGATAAAAAGTTTGAAACGCTACATATTAACTTAAAAAATCATACAAATTAAAAATATGAGGGCCATTTATCTGCCCTAATTTGAGATTTTTAAGCTGACACCTGTTTGATAAAAAGTAATATTCTTTTCGGCAAGTTTATATAAAGGAAGTTTAGCATATGTTTCAATTGAAATATGCATTCTATTCAAAACATGGTATTGCCAGCCACATGAAAGATTAAATTGCCCGGAAAAATCTATATTCCTAAGATGTAAAGTAGTTACAATCTCTTTTGTGAGATATTGTTGATGGTAACGTTCATTAATAAATCCAAGTGTGGAAACACCACTAATGATAAAAACAGAACTCTTTTTCATTTGTAAAAGGTTATATTTAAGGTTTAAGGGTATATCGATGCAAATCAGTTCAACACCTGTGGAAATAGGTTCATCAACAGGCCCGTACGTACCCGGCTTTGAGGAATAATTCAAGTTATATTTGCCCAATATAATTCCAGTGTTAATAGCTAATTTGCTATTTAGTTTTATATCATTAGTTATACCAAATGCACAAGAAATATTGGATGATGATGAGGTAGAATTAGTAGATTCACTAACTACAAAACCAAAACTTAGTTTTTTCATATCAGTTTTCATTTCGGGTTTTTGTATTACTAATGAATCAGAATTTACCTTATAAATAGTGTCTTTAGAAGACACAAATGAGATTTGATCTGTATTGATATGTTTTTCATTTTTATTATGATAATCTGAAAGATTTGATTTATCAGGTGATTTCTGAACAGGTAAACTTATGTTTGAAGTGTCTATGTTTTTAGTTTCCTCAGTATCATTTTTATTCGGCAATTTTGTTGTTTCAATTATTAAATTATTTTCACTATATGAGTATGTATGGACAGATTTCTCTATCTTATTGTCTATTTGAGTTTTTTTGTGCCTTTCTGATATTGAAGATATTTCACTATCAAATTTCATATAAGTACTTAAAATTGTTACAGCAAAATATCCCAATAATAGCGAAGCAGCTATTCCACTGGAAAAATAAACTATAAACATTTTTCTTTTTTTCTTTTTTCTTTTTTCCTGGAAATTCTCCCATGAATTTTCAACATAAGCCTCATTATAATTCTTTAAAGAAATAATCATTTTGTCAATGATATCTTGTTTCTCTTTTCCTTTCATTGAAAATATTTTTTATATAATTCGCGTAATTTTTTTTTTGCCCTGGTCAAATAGGTTCGTGAAGAACTTTCGGGGATATTTAAAAATTCAGATATTTCTTTATGATTAAATCCTTCTATTTCAAATAAATTGAAAACTGCACGATGTAAATAGGGCAATAGCTTCAATAAGTTAATTAGTTCTTTTGAGTTTAGTTCACAATCAGTTTCAACAGTTGATTTATGCAAAATATCTATGCCATTCAATTTTTTTTCTTTTTCATTGTAGCCTTTTAACCTGAGTTTATCTATAGCTGTGTTTATTACTATTTTTCTCAACCATGCTTTAAAGCATAGGTTATTATTGTATAATTCAACTTTCTCAAACACTTTTAGAAAACTATCATCAACTACTTCAATGGCTTCATTACGATCGCCCATATATCTCATTCCAACAGATAACGCATATCCGAAAAAATGTTTATAAAGCATTTCCTGGCATTTTAAGCTACTATTTTTGCAACCATCAACTAATTCAAGAATAAGGTTATCATTCTGGGAATTTATCGACATGTAAGTATTAACTATATTTATTCTTATTAGATTAAGCCTGTACGAAAAAAAAAAGCGAAACGCTACACTATCCTACCTGTTTTAATTTTTAAATAGAATATATTTGATGATGAAATTTCAATAAAAAAGGATGTGTGTGAAACGTAATATTTTAAAATAATACTGTAGCGGCATTGAGATATCAAAAGAACCAAATACTGTGGATATCGTTTTAAATTTGTTAGTTTTGTCGGTTGTGAATGATTTCTGAAATTTTATTTTTTTATTATCATGAAAAAAGTACGTGACATTGCAAAAATGATTGATCACTCGGTTCTTCATCCTACATATACGGATAATGATCTGGTAAATAATTGTGCAATAGCAAAAAAATATGATGTGGCTACCGTGTGTGTCAAGCCTTATCATACTAGTATGGCATATGAGATACTTAAAGACTGCGATGTTGCTGTTTGTGCTGTAACCGGGTTCCCTCACGGAAACAGTACTATTGATAGCAAAATTGCGGAAACATTCGAGGTAATTAACAACGGCGCTACTGAAGTAGATATGGTTGTAAACATAGGCAAAGTGCAGCAGGGTGACTGGTCATATATTGATAAAGAAATTGAACTAGTAAATAAAGTCTGCCTGGAAAAAGGGGCCATTTTAAAAGTTATTTTTGAGACCGATTTTTTACCTGAAGATAGGGATAAGATCAAGCTTTGCGAAATTTGTAACAAGCATAATACCGCTTTTGTAAAAACATCTACCGGCTATGGGTTTGTAAAAGGAGATGATGGCAAATATTTTTATAAAGGGGCCACTGAACATGATGTTAGCCTTATGCGAAAACATTGTAATCCTGGAACCCAGGTAAAAGCATCGGGTGGGATACGAACCCTTAACCATGTATTAAAATTTTGCGAACTCGGGGTTACCCGTATTGGAGCTACAGCAACCAAGGAAATTCTTGAAGAAGCTGAAAGACGATTCACTGTTTTGTAGATCTAACCAAAAAGAAACAAAAAATGCGTTAATTTGGATTATTCTAACGAATAACTATGGACAAATTAGAATTTCAAAAAAGGCTTGCTGCTCATATAAAGAAAAAACGGGAAGAAAAAGGTATTACGGCTGCAGAATTAGCACGCCGATGTTTAATGGACAAGCCTAACATTCACAAACTCGAAACCGGAAAATTTAATCCATCTGCTTTTTACCTTTCCAAAATCTGTAAAGGACTAGATATATCGTTACAAGAGTTATTTAAGGATTTTCATTATTGAAAATCTTTTCAATATTTGGCTTTACTATTAAAGGTAGCTATGCCAATCACAAAAAGCCTTCGCTTTCCTTGATCAGATAGTCATGGAATTGTCTGGAAATAAAACAAAAATCCCGGTTAAAAACCAGGGAATTTTTGCGGCCCGACTAAACCAAGCGGGTTTAAACAGGTCGACTTATTTTTATATAGTGCCCGCCAGAAAACTCCGATTTTTTAAAGTCTTTGATAAGAAGACGTCAAAGACAAGGCTTTTGAAGCCTTGAAAATGAGGAATTTACTAATTGTAAATGACTATTTTCAAGGCAAGAATAACGCAGTATTTGGCGTTTTCTTGCAAAGACTATATACAAGTGAAACCGTATAAAAATACAAAGTCGGGGGTATAAGAAACCGGAAACTGTCTGTACTTTCAAACAAATGCGGGCACCAGTTAACTATATAAATACGATAGTAATACATAATATTCCCCAGGAAAGCCAATGCATTGCATAAAAGAAAGATGGCAAATATATTATTACTTATAATCTTGCCTCTTTTATAAAAGAATAAAAAGATTGCAAAAAACAGAAATTGAAAAAATATAAGGATAAAAAAAGTCTTTTCATACAATGGTGTTTTGTGCAATAAATATAAAAAACAATTTAATTAGTTTATTTAATTTTAGTATTTTTAAAGCTTTTCAAATATTAGGCTTAATAATGGAAATCACACGAAACCCTCAGTTGCAAATTGCTTTTGATTTTGTTCAATCAACCAACAAAAACATTTTTCTTACCGGGAAGGCCGGCACCGGAAAAACCACTTTTCTCCATAACCTGAAAAAAAAATCACTAAAACGAATGGTTGTTGTAGCGCCAACAGGGGTAGCTGCAATAAATGCAGGAGGTGTTACCATTCATTCGTTTTTCCAGATGCCATTCGGCCCTCATATACCCAATAAACTTTGCAATGTAAATGCTCCTTCTGATAATAATAGAGCCACAAATAACTTCAAAAAGTTTAACCGTGAAAAAATAAACATTATCAAAACCCTTGATTTGCTTGTTATTGATGAAATAAGCATGGTTAGGGCAGACTTGCTTGACGGACTGGATGAAGTGTTAAGAAGATACAAAGACCGTTCACTGCCCTTTGGCGGGGTTCAACTTCTTATGATCGGGGATATTCAACAGCTTGCACCGGTAATAAAAGATGATGAGTGGGAGATTTTGAAGGATCATTATGAAACGGTATTCTTCTTTAGTAGTATGGCGCTACAAAAAACTTCTTATGTGAGTATTGAGCTTAAACATATTTACCGTCAAAATGACCAGGCTTTTATTAAATTGCTGAATAAAATACGGGATAACAGCATGGATATAGAAACTCTTCATGAGTTAAATAAAAGATATAAACCTGGTTTTAGTCAAGAAGAAGAAAGTGACGGCTATATTATCCTTACTACACATAATGCACAAGCCCAAGAGATTAATGATTCAAAACTTAAAAAATTACCCGGAAATTCTCATATATTTAAAGCTTCTGTACAAGGTGATTTTCCTGAATATTCATACCCCACGGAATTTGAACTGGCCCTGAAAAAAGGTGCGCAAGTTATGTTTGTTAAAAATGACAGTTCGCACGATAAGCTTTACTATAATGGGAAAATAGGCGCTATTGTTAAGTTTGAAGATGATATAGTATTTGTTAAATGTAAAGAAGATCCAGGAATAATAGCTTTAGAGAGGGTTGAATGGCAAAATATGAAATATACCATTGACAAGGAAACAAAAGAAATAAAGGAAGAAATTGCCGGTACATTCGTTCAATACCCTTTGAAACTGGCCTGGGCAATTACTATACACAAAAGCCAGGGATTAACTTTTGATAAAGCTATTATTGATGCCAAAGCTGCCTTCGCCCATGGACAAGTTTATGTAGCGTTAAGCCGGTGTAGGACTCTTGATGGGTTGGTACTAAATTCACCTATTTCACAAAAGTGTGTAATAAGCAATTCAACCGTTTCTCATTTTTCAAAAGAAATTGAACAGAACCCACCGGGAGATAAGCTATTGAATGAATCGAAAAAAACCTACCAACAAATGCTGCTCATGGAGCTTTTTAACTTTATTCCTGTCCAAAGACAAATTTCTTACTTAATAAAAGTAGTAAGGGAAAATTCAGGAAGTATTTTTGGGAATTTACAGGAAAAACTGCTGCAGTTAAATTCATCTATTAAAACCGACATTATAGAAGTGTTTGAAAAGTTTGATAAACAATTGCAACAACTAATAAAACAAGAAGATAATATTGAAAATAATTTAGCATTACAGGAACGTGTAAAAAAAGCTTGTGCATATTTCGCTGAAAAAACAGAAGAACAAGTAGAAAATGAATTAAGTCCTGTAAAATTCGAAACTGACAATACAGAAGTTAGAAAAACAATAAAAAAATTGCTTGAACGGTTGCATGAAGAATTGAAAATAAAAATTTATTGCCTTAAAGAATGCAGGAATGGTTTTTATGTAAGAGATTATTTAGAGACAAGAGCAAAAGCTGCATTACAAAAACCCACATCAAAAAAAGATGAAAGTAAAACAATAGAAGAATATGCTCCTGCCGACCTGCCACATCAGGAACTTTACAGGCAATTAAAAAATTGGCGTAATAGTAAAGCCAGTGAATTAAACCTTCCTTCTTATATGGTATTGCCATGGAAAACTGTTGCCGAACTATTATATAACCTTCCGACTTCAACTGCAGGCCTAAAAAAAATTAAAGGTATAGGAAAGAAAAAGATTGAAACTTTTGGTTATGAAATATTAGAAATTATTGATTCTTATTGCAAAGAGAACAATATTGAACCTCCTGAAGTAGTACCTTTTTCATCTCCAAAAAAACAAAAAAAAAATACTAAACAAATAAGCTTTGAACTGCTCAAATCAGGGAAAACAATTAAAGAAATAGCTGACGAACGGGAGATGAGCCCCAGGACAATAGAAGGACACCTGGCATACTTTATTGGTACAGGTGAATTAAATATAGAAGAATTTGTGGCACCTGATAAAATTAACCATATTTCGAATTATTTTCTCAATAGTAATAATACACTGCTTGCCCCGGCAAAATCAGCGTTGGGCGAAAATGTTTCATATTCCGAACTACTTTTCGTAATAAAACATCTGGAATATATGGGAAAAGTGGATGTTTCGTAAAAAAATAAAAATGAATACAGATGAGTGATGCCTCGAAACGAAAAATAAAATCAGAAAGATCACAAGATAATGAATCAACCCGACTGACTTTACGTTTAATTTTACAAAATATAATCCAATACTTTTTTAATGTAGAACAGGGATGGCTACTCACCATAAAAGAACTTACAATATGCCCTGGTGCAATGATTAGGCGTTACGTCGCCGGTGAGAGGAAAAAATATGCCAACCCTGTTGCTTACTTTTTATCGGGAACTACGGTTACAATCTTAATGCGCATTGTTACCGGTTTCCAGGAACTGGTAATTGAGCACCTAACAACTACTAATCCATTCATGACACCGGGACAGCAAGCTTTTCTTAGTAATTTTATGGAATTGGTGTTTCAAAATACCCTGTATATCTCATTCTTGATTATTATCCCTTTAGTGATCCTGCTCCGTTTATTCTTTCGTCGTTCGGGATTTAACCTGGCAGAACTCCTTGTTTTTTGTGTTTATTCCATGGGCCATTTGTCATGGGCCAGCATTGTGTTAATTCCTCTTTACTACTTGATGCCGGGAGAATCTTCTTGGATTGACATTGTCATTAATACCTGCTATATTGCTTATGCCGCAGCAGGTTTCTTTGACCCGGCCAAGTTGAGGAGCATATTTAAATCTATTCTGGCATTTGGACTTTCTTTTGGTATTTTTTTAATAGTGATTTTTTTCTCTTCATTTTTCTATTTAAAATTCTTTAGGCCTTCCTATTTTTTTAACTCCGATGACTGGAATTTGGTGACAGCCACTGAAAATAACGAATTGAATATTGCCAGGAAACTTGTGGATGAAGGATCAGATGTTAATCTAACCCTTAGGTTTACACCATTGCATTTAGCTGTTAAACAAGGAAATATAGAATTCATTGACCTGTTTTTAAAAGCAGGAGCGAATCTTAATGCCCAAGATTACCAAGGCCGGACACCCCTTTTCCTTGCTTTGGAATATAATAAACCAGGGATAGCCAATAAACTTGTTTCTAAAGAATTTGATGCAAGTGTTGCTTCTAAAGACAGTACAACCCTATTGATGAAAGCAGTTGAAAAGAGCAATTATAAGGTAGTAAAACTACTTATAGATAAAGGTGCCCCTATCAATGCTATACGCCATAAAAATAACTGGGCCACAGCTTTGATGATTGCATCGGCATTGGGCGATACGGGTATGGTCGAGTTGCTTCTCTCACAAGGCGCTGACCCTAAACAAACAAATGAGAAAGGTCAAACTGCATTGTCTTTAGCCAGCTCTTTGGAAATTAAGCGGCTATTAAAAGCGTCTACTAAAAGCAATATCCAGGTTAAGTAATATGATGTTATTAGTCTTTTTGCTTACTAGGTATTCCATTTTATATACCTCTAACGTCCTATTCCTTGCAAATTTATACTACACAACGCCTTAAAGTCCAGAAATATGAATTTCTTGAAGTGATTAAGTAATTAAATGCTACGTATCTACGATTAAATTCTTATTCAATTACCAGGAAGTTTTTCTTTTTTTCGGTCGTAATTTTAAAAACTTTATTAATTTTAAATAACTATCAAGTAAATCAATTTATTTTATATGGGTTTGCTGTTAAAATGCAATGTACTTCATATAAATCATTTCCCCATAGATAGTATATAAAAATAAAAAACATTATTACACAATAAAAATAAAACCAGTTATTAATCAAAAAATTATAATATGAAAAAACTCATTTGTTTATTTATTACGTTACAAATTTTAAGTTTTAGTATTAACAAAGTATTTGCCTGTCCGGTCAGCAATGATACAATAAAATATATGCAGCCTGATGGTTCAATAATCCATATTATTTTACACGGGGATGAACACATAAATTGGGCTGTAACAATCGACGGGTATACTGTATTACCAAATAACAACAATTATTATATGTATGCTATCCATGATTCTGAGGGGAACCTGATGCCTTCCGGTTTTAAAGTTCACGACCCGGAATACAGGACCAAAAAGGAATTGAAGTTTCTATCAGGAATTTCAAAAGGCCTGTTTTTCAAAAATGAAGATTTAAACAAAGCTGTCCAACTGAAACAAAATAACCTAATAGGAAGTGCTTACGGTGTAGTCAATTTAGATAATTATTTTCCTTGCAGTGGCCAAAATAAATTACTTTGTATTTTGGTATCCTTTGCCGATGCCCCTTTTACTTCAACAACAGAACAATTCGATAGTCTTTTTAACCTTCCCGGATACTCATTTAATGGCTCACAGGGCAGCTTCAGGGATTACTTTCTCGAAGTATCTTATGGTAATCTTGATATAACAACCGATGTTTATGGGCCTTATACTGTAAGTGAAAACATGGCGTATTACGGTTCAAGCACCGATGGAAAGAATAATACCGAACACATAAAAGAAATGGTAAATGAAATTCTGACTATAGCCGACAATGATATCGATTACAGCCAATACGATAACGATAACAATTCAGTTGCCGATGCTATTTATATCATTTTTGCAGGACAGGGCCAGCAAGGCAGTGGAAATCCTGATGAAATTTGGCCACATAGAGGAATTGTGGAAACCGGACCACACGATGGTGTTACGTTTACACAATATGCCTGCTCGGCTGAAAAATATGGCCCGGATGATAATTTCATTTCTTCAATTGGAGTTATTTGTCACGAATTCGGACACCTACTGGGAGCTGCTGATTTTTACGATACAGATGGTATTGTTGGTGGAGAGTATGCCGGTACAGGATGGTGGGATATTATGGGGAATGGACATAAACTTAACGGCGGGAAAATTCCGCCACATATGAACCCCTGGCTTAAGACTCAATTATTTGACTGGGCTACTGCAATAGATTTGACTTCTCCACAAGAAAATATTGTAATGCCAAACAGTGTTGAAAACCCGGTCTTCTATAAGATAAATACACCTGTTGAAAATGAATACTTTTTACTGGAAAACAGATCTATAATAAATTTTAATAAAGGTTTACTCT
>CAZWGG010000024.1:13608-18951 GCA_964633305.1 uncultured Bacteroidales bacterium | reverse complement strand
AATTTATTGGTAGTGTCTAAATTCTGTATAAATAATTAAAATATAATACCTTTTCAAAAAACTCAGAATGATCCGAACTCAATTAATAATATACCTTGTTTTTTTTACTATTTCAACAACTACAGGACAAGTTAAAAGCAGTATTAAAGATGCTTTAAACCAACTTCAGTCAAGAGGTGAAATTTATTTTTCTTTTCCATTAGCTGGCCCTTATTCATCAAATTTTTTTAGTAGTTTTTTATCCATTGTAAAAATCAAAAATGATTCAATATATGCCTATGCCAATGAAGATCAGTTTAAAAGGTTTATCGAGCTTACTATTTCTTTTCACTTATTGACTCCTCCCTCTATGTATGCGAAACCTTTAAAACCTTTAAAACCAGGTGAGACCAAACAATGGCAAAATTATCCAACATATACAGAGTATATCACTATGATGGAAGATTTTTCAGAATCATACCCTCTACTATGTGAGCTAATTGATATTGGTGAAAGTGTTGGAGGGAAAAAAATACTTGTCATTAAGATTTCCGATGATGTTCAAACTTATGAAAATGAACCTGCAGTTTTTTATACTTCAACAATGCATGGCAATGAGGGATCGGGATATGTACTAATGCTAAGGTTTATTGATTATTTATTAAACAATTATAATACCAGCAATAAAATAACCTTCTTAATAAATAACACGGTATTTTTCATAAACCCATTGGCAAATCCGGATGGTTTATATTTCACAAGCGATACAACGATATTCGGTGCAAAACGTTTCAACTTGAATAATGTTGATTTGAACAGGAATTTTCCAGATCCGGAAGATGGTGATCATCCAGATGGATATCCCTGGCAACCCGAAACCGAAGCGATGATGAACTTTATGCAACAAAATAATCTCACTTTATCTGCTAATTTTCATGACGGTACGGAAGTTGTAAACTATCCTTGGGATACATGGAAGGTGAGGCATGCGGATGATGCATGGTATATACAATTATCCCGTGAATATGCTGATACGGTCCATAAATTCAGCAACAATTCATATATGACAGAGTTTAATAATGGAATAACCAACGGATATGATTGGTACACTTTATCTGGGGGGAGGCAAGATTACGTAAATTATTTTCTTAATAGCAGGGAAGTCACTATTGAATTATCAAATACTCCATCTCTGGAAGGTACAGAACTGGATAAATTATGGGAATACAATAAGAATTCACTAATAAACTATGCCTACAATTGCCTTTATGGTATTAAAGGTAAAGTACTTGATAAAATGTCGGGGAAAGTTATTCGTGCAAAAATAATGATTGAAGAACATGATAAAAATAACTCCCACGTTTTTTCTAATGAATCTAATGGCACATTTTACCGATTGATACAAGAAGGCAATTATAATCTTGTCGCAAGTGCGCCAAATTATATACCGGCATCTGTTAATCTCCAGGTTTCAGAAAATGATCAAACAAACATTTTAATTGAGTTGAGCTCTAATCTCAACATTTACCCAAACCCATTTGCGGATATTTTGAATTTACCTATACAAGATTCTTTATCAGAAAACGTTCGATTTAAAGTATATGATATGAATGGAAGATTAATTATAGATAAAAATTTATCTATAAACGGACCGGAAATAATTAAATTGGATTTAAAATGGCTAAATAATGGAATTTATGCTCTTTACATACAAGGTCAATCTGTTAAAATGAAATCAAAAATAGTAAAAGTTCCTCTTATCCGTTGATATTAACAATCTTCATCATTTTATTAACAAAAAATATCATAACAAAAGGGCTATATTTACAGCTTGTTTTATCTATTTTATATAGTTAGTAATGAAGAAACTTTTTGCAATTTTTATGACAATGAACATTCTATGCAGTATTGAAATGAGCTCTTTTGCACAGAATGGAAAAAAAATCCCTTCGGAGAAACCCAAACTTATAGTAGGAATAATTGTAAGCCAAATAAGAAGTGATTATTTATACAGATTTTGGGATAAGCTTGATGAGAAGGGGATTAAAAAATTAGTGAATAGGGGTACATTTTGCAAAAATACCAGCTTTAATTATCTTCTCTCACAGGAAGGTGTTGGTCATGCCTCCATAGTAACTGGAACTACTCCAGCAAATCATGGAATTGTTGGTAAAAACTGGTATCTCTATTTACAAGATAAAGTTGTAGGAAATACAGAAGATAAAAATCAGAAGTCGGTTGGGGGAAGTTATGAATCGGGCATGCAATCTCCCAAAAATCTTATGACTACAACATTATCCGATGAAATAAGATTGTCAAATAATTTTAAATCAAAAGTAATTAGTGTATCTTTTAATCCAAGTCCTGCAGTGCTTTCTGGAGGTCACACTGCCAATGCTGCATATTGGTTTGATGAAGTTTCCGGAAACTTTGTAACCAGTTCATTTTACATGGATTCATTACCCACTTGGGTAAATAATTTCAATTCGAAAAAACTACCCGATATATATCTTGAAAAAGAATGGAATACATTACATCCCATATCTCATTATTCCGAGAGCTTACCTGATGATAATAAATACGAAACCGGAATCAAGGGGAATAATACCTTTCCATATAATCTTATGGAGCTATCAAAATCGACAAAAAAAAAGAAAAACTACGAAATATTGGCAAAAACTCCATTTGGGAACAGTCTGACAAAAGATTTTGCATTATCTGCTATTGTTAATGAAGAATTAGGAGAAGATCAATTTACGGATGTTTTATATATATCATTTACAGCAATTGAAAATATTGGTAATCTTTTTGGGCCTAATTCTGTTGAAGTAGAAGATGCATTCTTAAGATTTGATAAAGAAGTAGCTCATTTCCTGGAATTTATTGATGACAATTTTGGCAAAGAGAATGTATTGATCTTTTTAACAACCGATCATGGAGTAGCACAAGTTCCAACCTATTTAAATGATAAGAAAATACCTGTAGGATACTTTAATCACTACGGTGCAATGTCATTGTTAAACAGCGCATTAAACAATGTTTATGGCAAAGGGAAGTGGATAAAGGCCTATCATTCCCAACAAATTTATTTAAACAGGATTTTAATAGAAGATTCCCGGTTATCGTTAGAAGAATTTCAAAACTTTGTTGCCCAGTTTATGTTACAGTTTTCGGGTGTTTCCAATACAATAACGTCATCTACTCTTCAAACAAACAATTTTACAAGTGGAATATTTCAAAAGATACAAAATGGCTATAATCAAAAAAATTCGGGTGATGTTATCATAAATTTGATGCCTGGATGGGTTGAAAAGTCTGACGGATCTACCAATCACAATTCCAGCTATGCTTACGATTCAAGAATTCCGTTAATATGGTACGGTTGGAAAATCGGACGAGGCACCATTTCAAGGCCTATTGATATAATAGATATTGCCCCAACAATATCCTATATGCTGAATATTCCTTATCCTAATGCCTCTACAGGTCAACCTATAATAGAGTTAGTGGAATAAAAAGAAGGGAGCTTTTTTTCAAAAACCCCCCTCACGTACAGATTAAACAAAACTACTAACTAAACCAACTTGGGCAAAACCGTCTAACCAAAATATACTCAATCTATCTAAAAAATCTTCAAAACTCTTTTGTTTCTATCAAATATTACGAATGAAAACAAAGAGTGTTAGAAGTATTAGACTAAACAATAATTTAAATTGACAAACGTTTTAATTCCATGTATAAAATTCACCGTGATTTCCTTAAATTGCAATAATTTATTTCTCATACTTTAATTCAAATTCAAATTATTTTGAATCAAAAAAATATATTATTCGCTAGAAAAATTGATAAAATCATCCAAAATAATTAAATTTAAAAAATCGTCATAATATTTCAAGACAATTTTCAAAACAGTTATAAATATAAATAAACAATACTACTTTTACTATTATTTTGAAGTTAGCTAAAAGTTTTTTATGACCACCTTACAGGAATTGAAATATAAAATTATTACTCTCATAATTGTCTTTCTTGTTTTTTCTTACTTTACAAATGCACAAGAAAGATACTGGGTTTTTTTTGCAAATAAAGATGATATAGAATTTAATCCGTTCACCTATTTTGATTCGAAAACAATAGAACGAAAGCAAAGATTGAATATACCTCTTTATGACGAAACAGACCTTCCTTTGAATGAAAATTATATAAAAGAAATTGAAACATTAGCAGGAAAAACGATATCAAAAAGCAGATGGTTGAATGCAGTGACTGTTGATGCCTCTAAAAATCAAATTTGTGAAATAGCAAAATTAAGTTTTGTGGTAGATATCAAGCCGGTTGAATTCATTTATGAATCTTCATTGTGTTCGGCTAAAGAAGAAAAAGAATTGCCAGAAGCAAAAATTGATCTGTTAAAAAAACAAACAGAAAGAATGGGAGGTAAAATATTTGAAGATCATAATATTGATGGAAGTGGTGTTCGGATAGCTATTTTTGATGGTGGTTTTCCCGGGGTAGACACAAGCCCTGCTTTTGAACATTTGCGAAAAAACAAAAGAATAATTAAAACGTATGATTTTATTAGAAATAAAGAGGATGTATATAAAAATATTGCACATGGTACAATGGTTCTATCATGTATTGCAGGGATATATAATAACATAAAAATGGGGCTTGCTACCGGGGCTGAATTTTTGCTTGCCCGAACAGAAAAAAGGGGAGAACCTTTTTCAGAAGAAGAAAACTGGCTCTCGGCTGTTGAATGGGCAGACAAAAATGGGGCAGATATAATAAACAGCTCACTTGGTTACACCTATCACAGATATTTTCCACAAGACATGAATGGTGAAACAAGTCTTGTCTCAAAAGCTGCAACCATCGCTGCAAAAAAAGGTATTTTAGTGGTGAATGCAATGGGAAACGATGGAAATAGATCATGGGAATTTCTTGGTACACCGGCTGATGCTGATAGTGTACTTTCAGTTGCCGGAATTAATCCATATACAGATTACCATATTTCTTTTAGTTCTTATGGCCCTACTTCAGACATGCGTCGTAAACCTAATGTAGCAGCTTATGGTGAAGTTATTGCCGTTAAAAAGGAAAAAATTGCGCGGGTTCAAGGTACATCTTTCTCTACTCCACTTGTGGCAGGATTTGCAGCATGTGTAATGCAATTAAGGCCAGAGCTATCCAACACCGAGATATTTAAATTAGTTGAAAAATCCGGCCACCTATACCCATATTATGATTATGCTCATGGCTATGGAATTCCCCAGGCCAGTTATTTTTTTGGAGATAGTACTAAAAATTGTGAGGAAACATTTAAGCTCCATTTTGTTTATGATACAATAAAAGTTATTATAG
>CAZWGG010000024.1:12890-13598 GCA_964633305.1 uncultured Bacteroidales bacterium | reverse complement strand
ACTAACAAATAATATATCAAATAATCTTTTATATTTTCACCTTGAAGATGAAAGAGGTATTTTGGAACGATATTCTGTAGTTAATGCATTTCAATATGAAGTGATTGATTTTCTGATAAATGGAATATTAGATAACAAAACTCTCAGGGTATATTTTAGGGGATATACTACTGAACATAAATTTTAGTTATGAAAATAACATGGCAAATATTATTAGTGTTACTATCGCAACTTACTTTTTCGCAAAAGATATTATTGGATAAAAACGTTAAAGATGCTTATAAAATTGTTGAAGGACCCAATACAAAAACATTCAGACAGGCATTTATAAGTACTGGTTTTATTATATCTGAGGAAAATAATTCCGATGCCCAAATTCATGATTTAAAATCAGGTTTTTTCTCAATAGGCTACAGGCAAAAATTCAAAATAGTAAGTATGTATGCAGTTGGTTACGAAATTAACTACAAAGCATTACGTTATTATTTAAAGCAAAATGAAGGTAAATCACTGCCAAATGCAGATTTGCATGATAAGGAAAAACTTAGGTTTCATACTGCTGAACTTTGCTTGTTTAATAGGATAAATGTAGATAGGAAAAGAGGTAATATAATAGGAAAATTTATTGACATTGGGGGATATACTTGCCTAGTAATCAATACTACTCACTATACTAAAGACAAAATATATGAAGATAACACTCTCTCA
>CAZWGG010000024.1:0-12880 GCA_964633305.1 uncultured Bacteroidales bacterium | reverse complement strand
CCGCAATTATAAAAGTAAGAATAGTAAAGAATAGTGGTTTAAAATACCCGAACAGGTTCAATTATGGAATAAAAACCCGTATTGGCATTAATTGGTTTGCTATAAACGCAACCTACAGGTTATCTGATTTATTTAAAGAAGAGTATAATTTGCCAGAATTACCACGTATTTATGTTGGTATTGAGATAACTTTTCCAAACTAGAATAACATTCTGATTATAAAAAATGGCATCGAAAATGCCATCAATTGTTCCTGTTTATTTGGTCATTTACAAGAATTTAATACATCAATAAGCTTTGAAACTTCTGCCATTTGATTTAGTAATAAAGGATTTTTTTCTACTGCAGATCCAACTACTACAATATCTGCCCCGGCATTATAGATATCAACAACATCTTTAACCTCTTTAATCCCTCCACCAACAATTAACGGTATCGATATACTTTTCTTTACAGAAGATATTAAATGATTTGAAATTCTTTCTTTTGCTCCACTTCCTGCCTCTAGATACATAAGTTTATTGCCAATCATTTCGCCGGCAATAGCCGTAGCTACAACTAAATCATCCTTACCAGGAGGAATAGGTTTTGTATTGGATATGTATTCTACTGATGATGAATTTTCATTTGATACTATAATGTAGCCCGTAGGAATAACTTCAATATTAGCCCTTTTGAGAAAAGGGGCAGCTAATACATGATTACCAATTAGATAATCAGGATTTCTTCCTGAGATCAAGGATAACAGGAGCATAGCATCTGCTTTATCCGTAAGCTGAAGAAGGCTTCCCGGAAATAAGATAATTGGGATCTTGGTATATCTTTTTATTATAGAAATAGCAGCGTCGAGTCTTTCAGATACCAAACTTCCACCAATAAAAATAAAATCGACGGCTGAATCATTTATAAATACCGAAAGATCAAAAAGAGAATTTTCAGTATGTTTATCAGGATCGATTAATAAAACAAACTTTTTTGCTTTGCTGTTAAGTATTGACTTATAAACATTATTCATTTTATGGTATATACAATAATATAATTATCAATCGAAAAATATTTCATTTTAAATAATTCAGTCCTGCTTTTATTATGTACCCATCCATTAAGCTCACCTTTATTTTTGGGTATAAAAGGTTCTATGGTCAAATTTGATTTAAAGTTTATATCTTGCTTATCACATATCTTATACAGTGCCTCTTTTGCACACCAATGAATATATAGATGGTATTTTCTTTTGTCCTCATTCTCAGTTATTACTTCCTTATCATTAATAAACTTATGAGCAATTCTACTAATACGGTGTGACATATATTCTAGGTCAATTCCAACCTTTTTCTTCTTACTTAAAAGAATAGAACTAAAGCTTTTGGAGTGTGAAATACTAATATTATAACGGTTTCCTTTTATAAATGGTTTACGGCTTCCATTATACTGTATTGTATGGTCTTTTCCTGTCATCTCTCGAAGTAACACTCTAACACTCAACCATTCAATTTTTCTTGGTATGTTGGAAAAAGAATTAAGAATTTCAATTTCTTCAGGCAGTAAAAATACTTTAGAGAACAATTCATTATACTCTTCTGATATGTTCCAGATACCAATAATGCATTCATCTTCAATATTTTCTTTTAATATGAGCCCCATTTTGGATTTTTGATACGCTAATATGGAATTTTTTTTATTTCCACTCAAATGTTTCTATTAAATGTTCAATATCTTTTTTGAAAAAAGATATCACAGGTGCGAGTGAATCCTTATTTGGGACGACACTAAAATAAAGAGAGGCACTAAAAAAATTCTGTATGCTATCTGTTAAATAGAAATTAACTGATGAAGCAGTATTCCCTTTAATATCATATATCATTCCATAAACCCTTTTGTTTTCATTTATAACAGGAGTTTCAATAATATCATCGGCTTTTATAATATGCTTGTATGCAATTGTTCTTACATCTTCAAAATATGAAGAAAGGTTATGATTGATTTTTTTATAGGTTATATGGATTTTACTTTTAAAGGATGGAAATTCAATATTAATCCAACATGGTTGTGCATTAGGCCCTTCGAATTTTGCAATCTTTGCATAAGTAGGATATTCAAATCTGTAATTGCAATCAGAAGAAAATAATTGGTATTCTTTTTCCGGAAAGTCAATTCTAAAATAACCTCTTGGTTTTGGAATATAATCATTTTTACAGGATGAAATAAAAAATAAAATACATATAATGAGTAATTTATAAAAATATGCTTTACACCTAATTAGTTCTTGCCCATAAAGGCAGGTGTATGTTCTATAAAATTTGCAGACAAGGGGGGGGCAGTTTGGAAACAGGGAGTTTACCAGATACAAATAACCTGTTAGAGGGTAAAAGTAACGGAGTATACGGACTTTATAGACAGACATTAATTAATTTCATTTTTTGAGTTTGTACTACTTTAAATTGAAACATGTATCTTTTTTATTCTTCTTGTATCAACAGCTACTATTTTGAATTCAAATTTCTTAAACTTCAATTTTTCATTTTTATGCGGGAATTCTCCTTTAATCTCAAGAATCAGGCCAGCAAGAGTATCGGCATCTCCCTTTATCTCATCAAAAATATGTTCGTCAATGTCAAGAATTTTATAAAAATCATTTAGTGATACTTTTCCCTCAAAAATATAATTATTTGCATCAATTTGGGTATATATTGATTCTTCTTCATCGCTTTCATCAGTAATTTCCCCAACTATCTCTTCAAGAATATCTTCAAGAGTTATTATTCCTGATGACCCTCCATACTCATCAATTACAATGGCAAGATGAATTTTATTCGATTGGAATTCCTTTAACAAATCATCAATCTTTTTTGTCTCAGGAACAAAATATGAAGGCCTTATTAATGTTTGCCATTTGAAAGTCCGGGGTTTATGTAAATGTGGTAAAATATCTTTTATATATAAAATACCTTTTATATTATCAAGATTATTTTCATAAACAGGTATCCTTGAATAACCTGACTCTATTATGATTTCAATAAGTTTTTTGAAGTCTGTTTCAATTTCAATTCCTACTACTTCTACGCGCGATGTCATTATTTCTCGCACATAAATACTTCCAAATTTTACAATGCCCTTTAAAATATTTCTATCTTCTATTAAACTATTTTCAGCCAATTCAAGTGCATTTGATAATTCATCCATTGAAATATTTTTTCTTTTCTGTGCAAATTTCTTTTGTACAAAAGAGGTAGAGCGAATAAGAAAAAAACTTACCGGGCGGAGTATTTTTTCAGAAATGTTTAAAGGATATGCCATAATTCTTGAAAATTTTAAGGCATACCTATTGGCATAAACTTTTGGTAAAATTTCCCCGAATAAAAGCAGAAAAAATGTAATAACAACAACTTGAATAAGAAAGCTAAGTCCGGCATTATTTGAAAAATCAAATAATGAGGAAGTTGTAAAAGCCGAAATTATTATGATTGCAATATTTATAAAATTATTTGCAACTAGTATTGTAGCTAGTAATTTTTCAGGAGAGTCAAGCAACTTAAGAATTAATTGACATTTTTTTGAATGAGATTTTCTTAAATGATTCAATTCGCTTGGACTTAACGAGAAAAACGCTACTTCAGCTCCTGAAACAAGGGCCGAAAAAATTAACAATACCAATACAACTGACAAAGCAATCAGTATTTCTAAAATAGATTGATTGGTATAAATACTCATATTTGTGAAGATAACCGAATGGTATGGTTCTACTTCAACTTCCAATTCTTTATATTAAATTTGAGAATTTCTCAGATTAAAAAGGAAGATCATCTGTTTCATTTACTTCCGATTCCAAATTTTCATTCTCATTTCTACTTGTCTGAGAAAAATTTACCGGTTCAGAAATATCAGATTGAGAAGAAGTACCATCTCCCTTCTTTCCCAATAGTTGCATACTATCTCCTACGATTTCGGTTGTATATCGTTTATTTCCATCTCTGTCATCCCATGACCTGGTTCTAATTCTCCCTTCTACATAAATTTGACTACCTTTTCTTACATACTTTTCGGCTATTTCGGCTAATCCTCTCCAAAGAACGATATTGTGCCATTCAGTGGTAGTAATACGTTCACCGTTTTTGTTTTTATAAGTTTCACTAGTTGCTAAACGAAAGTTACAAACCGGTGTCCCATTATCAATGTAACGCACTTCAGGATCATTTCCAACATAACCTACTAGAATTGCTTTGTTAACTGACATAATAATATAATGATTTTATAATTCGAAGTAAAAATACAAAAAAATGATAAGCATGCTTACTTTATAAACATCAAATTTTTTAAAAATAATTATAATCGATATTTTCTTGTAAATACTTTTCAATTAGCCTGGGTATAGCATAATTTTTTAAATCCTTAAGTTGAATTTTTATATAATGGTCTGAAAGATATTTTGACATGTTTTCTATTTCAATCTTATAAAAATACGTATATATTTTTCGATGACTGAGTTGGTGAAAATACTCTTTCGATTTTTCAATAACACAAATTGAATTAATGCCTTTAGAAATATTTATCCAGCTATCAGATTTTAAAATATCATTTTCAGAAGATTCATTATTTGTTTCTATCATAGGAAATTCATAAAGCATTTTCCATATATCGTTATACTTTCTTTGCCTTAAAAATGTATATTCATTATAAATAATAAAAAAATAGTTGAAATACCTGTTTCGAGATGTTTTCTTTCCTGTTTTAACAGGTAATTTGTGAACATGTTTATTAAGAAAAGCTATACAATGGTCTTTAAGTAAACAGCTAATACATTTTGGATTTTTAGGCACACACTGAAGGGCTCCAAATTCCATAATAGCCTGGTTATAAATACCCGGATTTTCCTTATGGAGAATTAAATTTGCAACATGATAAAACTCCTTCTTTCCTTGTGATGAATTAATAGGGATTTCCATATTAAAGAATCGAGCAAAGAAGCGGTAAACATTTCCGTCAACTACAGGAACCGGTTCATTAAAAACAATAGAAGCAATTGCTGCTGCCGTATATGATCCAATACCTTTCAATTTTAGTATCTCATTATATGATTTGGGAAAATTACCCCCAAAATTTTCAACAATTACTTTTGCTGTGTAATGAAGGTTTCTGGCTCTTGAATAATATCCAAGTCCTTGCCAGAGTTTCATTACCTCATCAAGTGATGCCTCTGCCAGGTCATAAATAGAAGGAAATCTAGAAATGAATTTTCGATAATAATCTAATCCCTGGGTTACCCTTGTTTGCTGCAATATTATCTCTGATAACCATATCTGATAAGGAGAAACTTCCTTACGCCAAGGAAGATCTCTTTTATTTTTAGAGTACCACTTAATAAGAGTTTCCGAGAGATTCATTAATAAAAGAGGAGAATAAATTGATAATTAATGACAAAAATAATGTATTTGTATTTTATTTATCCCAAGAAAGTATTTATATTTGCAGTTCGTAATTAAAAAACAATTGTAAATTATTGATAATTAAAGATTTTAAAAAATGACGAAAGCAGATATTGTAAACGAAATTTCTAAAAACACAGGTATTGAAAAAATTACTGTGCAAAAGACAGTAGAAGCTTTTATGGAAGCTGTAAAAGATTCATTAGTAAGTAATAAAAACGTTTATCTTCGGGGATTTGGCAGTTATATAGTAAAGAAAAGAGCAAAAAAGACTGCAAGAAATATTTCAAAGAATACTACGATTGTTATTCCTGAACATTTCATTCCTTCATTCAAACCAGCTAAATCTTTCATTAGCAAAGTGAAGGCAAACGTAAAATAAATTCAGTAAACATCAACAGTACATAAAATGCCAAGCGGAAAGAAGAGAAAGAGACATAAAATGGCAACTCATAAACGCAAAAAGCGTTTAAGGAAGAACAGGCATAAGAAGAAAAAATAGTCTTATATAAAATATTTTCGATTTAATAGAATAAACCTAAAGTTATCAAAAACTTTAGGTTTATTCTATTTGAACGTCGGGTTTTGGTTGCTAACGATAAAATCAAACAATATTGATGAGAAGTGAGTAAGGAGCTTATAATTGATTCGACTTCATGTGATATCAGCATTGCACTTTTAGAGAATAAAAAATTAGTTGAGCTAAATAAGGAAAAAAACAATTTAAAGTTTGCTGTAGGCGATATCTACCTTGGTCGTGTGAAAAAACTCATGCCAGGACTAAATGCTGCATTTGTAGATGTTGGTTATGAAAAGGATGCATTTCTTCATTATCTTGATTTAGGACCTCAGTTTCGTTCCCTTCATAAATATTTGGAAACATCAATAAAACGGAAGGGTAAATTAGCTTCTTTACAAAAATATAGAAGAGAAAAAGATATTGATAAAGATGGTAAGATTCCCGAAGTACTTTCGTCTGGTCAGCTTGTATTAGTCCAAATTGCTAAAGAACCTATATCAACTAAAGGCCCTCGCTTAACTTCTGAAATTTCAATTGCCGGAAGAAATTTGGTTCTTCTTCCATTTAGTGATAAAGTTTCTGTTTCACAAAAAATTGAATCAAAAGAAGAAAAAAACCGTTTAAAGACCTTAATTAAAAGCATAAAACCAAATAACTACGGTGTTATTATAAGAACTGTAGCTGAAGGAAAAAAGGTAAAAAATCTTGACTATGAACTTCGGAGCCTGGTTAAAAAGTGGGAAGCTTCATTTGAAACTGTTAAAGGATTGAGGACTCCAAACCTGTTTCTCGGTGAATTAAATAGAACATCTGCTATTTTGCGCGATATGCTAAATGTAACTTTTAACAAAATTTATGTTAATGACGAAAATATTTTTAGTGAAGTAAAAGATTATATTCGTTCAATTGCTCCCGAAAAAGAGAGAATTGTAATGTTATATAAGGGAAATCAGCCTATTTTTGAACATTTTGGTATTGAAAAGCAGATAAAAGCATCTTTTGGAAAAACTGTTTCGTTTAAAAATGGTGCTTACCTAATAATTGAGCATACAGAGGCATTGCATGTAATTGATGTAAATAGCGGAAATAGAGCTAAAAAAGTCAGTGATCAGGAAACTAATGCATTAGAGGTTAATCTTGCTGCTGCTGGAGAAATAGCAAGACAATTACGCCTGCGTGATATGGGTGGAATCATTGTAATAGATTTTATAGATATGCAATTGCCTGATCATAAACAAAAAGTTAATGAAAAAATGAGGGAGGCAATGTCGGCTGATCGAGCTAAGCACAGTATTCTCCCTCTTAGCAAATTCGGTCTTATGCAAATCACAAGGCAAAGAGTAAGGCCCGTAATGCACATAAGTACGAATGAAAAATGTCCGGCTTGTGGAGGCACTGGTGAAATTGCTCCAAGTATTTTATTCGTTGACAAAATTGAAAATCGTATTTCAACAGTTTTACAATCTGCTAAAAAACTTTTAATCCTTAAAGTTCATCCTTATATTGCTTCATACATCACAAAAGGACTTTTTTCTCTAAGGTTAAGATGGTTTTTAAAATACAAATGCTGGATTAAGATTACTTCTGTTTCTTCATTTGATTTTTTGGAATATCATCTTTTTGATAAATATGGTGAAGAAATTCTTTAATAAATAAATTTTGTAAAATATTGTAAGGAACATTTTGTTTCTGCGTCTATAAATATATCTATTTATACAACCAATGTTTTTATAAATTTGTTTAATAAGAAATAAATCTATATTGGTTATGAAGAAAATAATAATATTTAGCTTATTTATCATTAAAGTAACACTGTTTTCTTACTCTCAACTACTTAATCCGGTTAAATGGTCATTCGAAGTTGAAAAAATAAATGCCCGTGAATTTGAGTTGGTTTTTATAGCTAATATAGATAACGGATGGCATTTATACGGATTGAATATACCAGATGGAGGCCCTATTGCCACATCTTTTATTTATAATGATACAACTAACTTTGAATTTATAGGAAAACCAAGAGCAGTAATTAAACCTGAAGTTAAGTTTGACGATATATTAAGCATGAATGTTGAACTTCTAGAAGGGAAAGGATTATTCAAACAACGTATAAAAAAGTTATCAGATGATGAAATTAGTATCTCAGGATATGCGGAATACATGGCTTGTAATGACCGAACATGTACCCCGCCACTTGAAGCTGAATTTGATTTCCTTCTAAAAGGGAATACTGATAAACCCGATCAGACCCTAAATAACCAAACCTCAAATGAGAATGAATTAGTCATTGAAAAGTCAAATGATAGTGCAAATATTCCTATAATTGCATCGCAACAAGTAAAAAAAGATTCAGCTAAAGAACCTTCGTTTTCTTCGGCAACATCAACAACCGATATTAACAACAAATCACTTTGGGGAACATTTTTTGTCGCTATACTTGCCGGTTTGGCTGCATTGCTTACTCCGTGTGTTTATCCTATGATCCCTTTAACAGTATCTTTTTTTATGCGCGGTAAAAAATCAAGATCCAAAAGCATTTTGGAAGCATTCGTATTTGGCGTATCTATTGTTGTTATTTATACTATACCAGGTATTCTTGTTGCAATATTCAAAAATCCAAATGCTGTTAATGAAATTTCCACACACTGGATTCCAAACTTGTTATTTTTTCTCATATTTATAGTTTTTGCAGCATCATTTTTTGGAATGTTTGAAATAACATTACCTAGTGGATTAGCAAATAAAGTAGATAAACAGGCAGATAAAGGAGGGCTGGCAGGGGCATTTTTTATGGCCCTTGGAATGACGATTTTATCATTCTCATGTACCGGGCCTATAGTAGCTTCATTGCTCATGGAAGCCTCACAGGGAGAAGTATTGAGACCTGTTGTTGGTATGTTTGGATTTGGTTTGGTGTTTGCCATACCATTTACCTTATTTGCCTTTTTTCCATCATGGTTAAAAGGATTACCAAAATCAGGCGGTTGGTTAAATGAGGTAAAAGTGTTTATTGCCTTTATTTTATTGGCATTTTCATTGTATTTTTTAAATAAAATAGACCAAGCCTATCATCTTAATCTTTTAAGCAGGGAATTTTACCTGTCAATATGGATTGTTGTATTTACATTGCTGGGATTTTACCTGTTGGGAAAAATAAGATTTTTACACGACAGTGAGTTAAAAACCATTGGCTTTTTCAGACTTCTGCTTGTTGGAGCTACCTTCATCTTTGTTGTATATATGGTACCGGGACTTTTCGGTGCTGAATTAAAAGGAATATCCATATTAATACCCCCCAAAGAAAGTCAACAATTTGATTTAAATAATAAGTCAGATGTAAAGACAAATCAAAACAATATTATTGAGAATATAACATCGAATTCGTTATGTTCAGAACCAACATATAATGATTTCCTTAACTTACCACATGGACTTAAAGGATATTTCGACTATAATGAAGCATTATCTTGTGCAAAAGAACAAAATAAACCGGTATTGATAGATTTTGTAGGTCATACCTGTACGAATTGTAAAAAAATGTACAACTCGGTTTGGTCAGATCCACAAGTATTGGAAATACTGAATAACGAATATATTATTGTAGCTTTATATGTTGATGATAAAACAAAGTTACCTGAGAGTAAATGGTATACGTCAAAAGTTGATGGAAAACTTAAAAAAACCATTGGAAAGCAAAATGCAGATTTTCAGGTTGAGAAATTTAATTCTAATGCATTGCCTATGTATGTAATTATAGATACTGCAGAAAATATACTTACAAAGAATCCCCGTTATGTTTATGATCCTAGTGTCAAGAATTTTATAAATTACCTGGAAGAAGGAATAGAGAATTTTAAGAAATAAAGCCAAATAAATTAAATATCATACAAATAGTTATAGAATTTCCCCTTTAAGCATTAATTCCCTGTTCTTTTCAATACTTGCTATTTTAACCTTTTGAAATGAATTCTTTCCAGCCATGGTTTTACATTCCACCGGCACATAATGTTCTCCATAGCCTTTAGAAATACCTTTATTTATTTTCTCAACCAACATTGTTTGTTCTTTACCGATAAAAGACTCTCTATACTTCATTTTGTTTCCATCACTTATTTGCCTTATAATCTCACTCCTTTCCCGTTTAATTTTTTCCTGTACCTGGTTTGGCATTCTTTCTGCCCTTGTTCCTTTTCGAACAGAGTATTTAAAGGTATGGATATGACTAAACCCAACATCTTTTGCAACTTTACACGTTTGAGAGAAATCATCTTCTGTTTCACAGGGAAAACCTACAATGATATCGGTTGTAAAATTAAAATTAGGATATTTCTTTTTGAAGCTTTCAATTATTGTCATATATTGTTTTAAATTATACTGGCGGTGCATTTGCATTAGTATATTATCCGACCCACTTTGTAAACAAAGGTGTAAATGAGGGCACATTTTTTCATGCGAAAATAAATCAATAAATTTTTCACCAAAGCCTTCTGGCTCAATAGAAGAAATTCGCAAACGGAAATCACCACTCAAAGCAATAATTTTTTCTACAAGACATTCAAAGTTAATACCTTCATGGGAATAGCGGCTAATATTCACACCTGTAAGTACAACTTCTTTGTATCCTAAGTCAATTACTTGCCTTACATTATTAAGAATATCGTCAACAGACCTGCTAACAGCCCTTCCCCTCACTTTAGGGACAATACAAAATGTGCAGAAGTTATTACAACCGTCCTGTATTTTAATCATGCTGCGTGTATGAAAACCTCTTTCTACTATCGAAAAGTCAAATAAATCCTGCTTTAAATCTGAAGGATGTAAAATCTCACTATTAATATGGGCATCAACTAACGAAAAAATCGAGTTTTTTTGACTATTTTCTATCACATATGTAATGTCATTCCTGTTTTCAAGATGTTCTTTCTGGCTGTTTGCCATACAACCAGTTACAACCACAACCGAATTATTATTTCTTTTTACTGCCTGGTTAATTACATTTTTCGATTTATGATCGCTTTGGTTGGTAACTGTACACGTGTTAACAATATAAACATCAGCAAAATTATTAAAAGGCACTACTTCGTATCCTCCATTCTGAAAGTCAGTTACCAAAGCATCCGTTTCATATTGGTTTAACCTGCATCCAAGAGTTTTAAATGCAACTTTCTTTCTCATTTATACTACTTCTTTAACAAACCCCTTCACAAATTTTCCTTCCAATGCATATTCTGTAGCCGATTCTATAATCACCTCGGCAAACATTCCAATGAGTGATTCATCACCTGACTTATAACGCAATACTATTTTACCCTCTGTAAGGGCTGAAAAGTACCCCATTTTCCTATCTTTCCCAATAGTAAGTACCTTAATTTTTTTACCAATTAAACTCCTGTTATATTTAATGGTATGCCTGGTTAGTTCATTAGTAAGTATATGTAAGCGTTCTGTTTTTATATTGTTGGGGATATCGTCGTACCAACGAGAACTAGTTGCTCCCGGCCGGGGTGAATACTTGGCTATATAGGCCATGTTAAATTTAAATTCCTCCATAGCTAGCCTGGTGTTTTCAAATTGCTTATCGGTTTCACTTGTAAAACCAACAATTATATCGGTAAAAACGGTAGCATCAGGCAAAAAGCGCCATATAGACTTCATAATCTTTCGGTATTCTTCCAGTGAATGATTACGGTTCATTTTAATTAATATTTTGTCATCACCAGATTGCAAAGGCAAATGAATTTGGTTGGCCAAACAATCATATTTTGCTATTACTTCAATAACTTCATCTGTCATATCCCGGGGATGGGGTGAAGTAAAATATACCCAGAAATCTTTTCCTAAAGTTTTTCCATATTCACCTATTTTTTGTAATAATTGTGGAAAAGTAATTTCATTTCCTCGTTTATCCAATCCATAAGAATTTACATTTTGCCCCAACAGGGTAATGGATTTAAATCCCAAATCAACCAGGGCCTTCAATTCAACAAGAATTTCTTCAGAAGATCTTGAAACCTCTCTACCCCTTGTATAAGGAACGGCACAAAACGTGCAAAACTTATCGCATCCATTCTGAATAGGTATAAAGGCTTCACAAGTGGAATTATATCGTGGCTTTATTTGCCAGAAATCCTTAATTCCTTCTTCTGGTTTATGAATTAAGGGTTTTAGTTGTCTCGTTTTATCATCTTTTAAGGTACGTTGGATAGTATTAAAATCGAATGCAGATTCTTTTGCCTTATTATTATCTGATTGACTAAATGAATAACTGATGGGTGTAACTACTCCATAATGTGCTAACATTTCAGGGAACTGATTCAGTTCATACATCTCAAAAATAAGATCAAACAACTTCAAAAATTTTTCCTTATCAGCCGGCAATACACAACCCGAAACAAAAGTAATAAGGTTGTGATTATTTTTCCATTTATTCCATTTATAAATACGGGAATATACTTTGTCAATGGACTTTTGCCTTACAGAACAGGCTAATATACCTAAAAGATTAGCTTCCTGTTCGTTATCAGTCCACTGGTACCTCATGCTCTCAATAACTGTCTGTACCCTTTCACTGTCTGATTTATTCATCTGACACCCCAATGTTACCAAATGGTATTTCATATTCGGCTTCTGGTTTCTTGTTTCTGGTTGTTAGTTTAAACCATATCGAACAATATGGAATCCATTGAAACTATAAAATAAAATTAAAATTTGTTTCATATTAGCTGGTTTGATTTCACATTTAATTGAATCATCAATAACCAGCAACTATAATCTTTCAGAAATACACTTCTGTTTTTACCTGGTCAGCCGGAAAATGCTGAGCCATAAGAATATCATATACTTCGTATATCATATTACAATTGCCGCAAAGATACACTAAAATTTCCGAACTAACCGGGTTTTTACGAATGTAATCGGTAACCCTTCCATTGAAACTATT